>JAKSQD010000030.1 GCA_024404315.1 Oscillospiraceae bacterium | reverse complement strand
GTCTCGGCTGGTTTAAGTCGTGTGGTTATGCAACTTAATTTGTTCGATTGCTATATTTCATGCGAGCGGGCGGAACCGGAAACCAGAAGTATTGTACCCTGATGTGGGCAGGAGACCAGTCGGTAGACTTCTCCCGTCACGATGGACTTTGTACCGTCATCTGCGCCGCCCTCGGCTCCGGTATGAGCGGCTGTGGACTGAACCATAGCGATATCGGCGGTTACACCTCCATGTATGACAATGTCCGTACCAAGGAACTGTTCCTCCGCTGGGCGGAGATGGCGGCATTCACGCCCTTTATGCGGACGCACGAATGCAACCGTCCCGAAACGAACTTCCAGTATTATGACGATGAGGACTGCATGGAGCGTCTGGCACGGCTGGTCAAGATATATACCGCTCTAGCCCCCGTCCTCAAGACGCTGGTCAAGGAAAATGCTGAAAAGGGCATCCCCGTCCAGCGTCCCCTGTTCCTCCATAACGAGGAAGATGAAGCCTGTTATTCCATCCAGTTTGAGTACCTGTTAGGACCTGATATTCTCATTGCACCCGTCTGGAAGGAAGCACAGGAGGAATGGGAGGTTTACCTTCCCGAAGGAGGCTGGATTCACCTTTGGAGCGGAACTGCATACGGCAAGGGAACACATACCGTCCCTGCCCCCATCGGTCAACCACCCGTTTTCTATAAGAAAACCTCCAAATGGGCAGACCTTATGGCATCCATCACCGCCAGATACGGCATTTAACACCTGTACCACTGAAAAACAGAAGCAAAATCTTTTGTTTTTGACCATAATTGTGCATTGTACACTGTGTATTCCATCAGTTCTGTTTGGCGCTCAGCCACTTAAATACAGGAAACAATTTTTAGGAGGAATGTAACATGAAAAAACTGATCGCTCTGATTCTGGCTCTGGCTATGGCACTGTCTCTGGTCGCCTGCGGCGGCGGCGGCACTTCCGCTCCTGCTGACAAGCCCGCTGACGCTCCTGCTGCTAACACTCCCGCTGAAGAGGGCGGCGAGGAGGAAGCTCCTTCCAACGGCGGCGAGACCGTCAAGATCATCTGCGGCTACGGCGTTGGCGGTACTGCTGACCTGATTGCCCGTCAGTTCGCTAAGGTCGCTAACGGTCTCCAGGGTGACTACAACTTCATCGTTGAGAACATGACCGGCGGTGACGGCTTCGCAGCAGCTACCTACTTTGCTGACGAGGCTCCCGACACCAAGGATCTGCTGGTCTTCGGCTATGGTCTGTGCTATCGTCATGACCTGGGCAAGAACTTCGGCACCGAGGAGGTTGACTTCGACCGTGCAAACATGGATCCCATCGGCACTGTCGATGACCGTACCTGGATTCTCTACACCACTCCCGACCAGACTCTGGAGGGCGTTCTGGAGAAGGCAAAGGACGGCGGTCTGAAGATGTCCGGCGGCAACCCCCTGTCTGACTGCCATCTGGAGCTTGGCTCTCTAGTCGCTCTTGAGGGCGGCAAGGTCATGGTCGTTCCTTATGACGGCGGCGCTGAACAGAAGAAGGGTCTGACCGACGGCGAGGTCGATGTTTTCGTCGGCACTACTCAGGCTGGTCAGGAAGAGGTCGAGGCTGGTACTCTGATTCCTATCCTCGCTTTCTCTGACAGAGCATTTGAGGGCTTCACCACTCCCGATGGTCCTATCACCGTTCCCACCGTCGCCGGTGACGCTAAGGCTCCTGAGCTGGACGCTTCCATTGACTTCTCCAGCTGCATCCTGCCCGCTGGCGGCACTCTGGCAACCCATAAGGGCGCTGATGAGGGCTTCCGTGCCGATATGACCGAGATTATGCAGAACGTCTGGAATGAGGACGAGTTCAACGGCTGGATTTCCTCCGTCATGCTGAACCGCTTCGAGCTGTACGGCGCTGATGCTTCCGCCTTTATCGACTCCGCCTGTGAGAAGGCTCTGGCTGCATTCGGCACTCTGTCCGGTCAGTAATTACACAGTTTTCAACCAATTCAACGGCTAATATCATTTAAAACCACAGCGGCTCACCTCCTTCGGGGGGTGAGTCTCACCCATAATACAGAGTGGAGAGTGAAGAGTTGAGAGTAAAGGCAATACCGCATAATAGGGATGTGCGGATTGCGCAGTAATTTTGCTTCCAAATTTGTTGGGAAAGCCGCAGGAATACTGACGTATTTCAAGGGTTTTACGGCAAATTTGGGAGTGAAAGGACAAGCAAAGCGCACATTCGACTATTGTGCGGTGTTGCCTAAACCCTCCCTCTCTCCGCCCCTCACTCTTCATTCAGAAGGAGTGGAAAAATGAAAATCAAGATCAAGACGAATCTGGTCTCCGGCATTATCATGGGTCTTGTCAGCCTGATTCTGCTGGTGGTCATGCCTAAGCAGGTTCGAGTCCCTGCATTTGATTCCGGCGCACCCTCTCCCCGTATCATTCCCGGTATCTGCCTTGTGCTGATGCTCGTTTTCTCTATCGTGCTCATCATTCAGAGTCTCGTTTTCAAAAAGGAAAAGATTGTGGAGTTTGACTGGGCAGTTGAAAAGCCCGCTATTGTCCTCATCCTCATCATGTGCGTGTATGTTGCCCTTATCATCTATATCGGCTACATTCCCGCTTCTATTATCACTTTCCTCGCCGTTCAGTTCTACTGCGGTGAGCGTAAGCTTCCGATTTACATCTACACTGTTGCGGCAGCCGTGCTGATTTACTTCCTGTTCAAGAATGTATTCTACATCTCGCTGCCCGCCGGTCCGTTCTTTGGAGGTTGATGATTTATGGATTTTGGCATGATTGCTTCCGCTCTGGTGCAGGTTTTCTCCCTGACCAATATGGCGATGATCTTCATGGGTCTGCTCATCGGCATGGTGGTCGGCTGCATCCCCGGTCTGAGCGTTACCCTCGGTATCATCCTGATGCTGCCCCTTACCTACAAATTCACTGACCCTGCTACCGCTATCATCCTTCTGCTGGCTGTCTATGTCGGCGGTATGTACGGTGGTTCTATCTCCGCTATCACCCTCAATACCCCCGGCACGAACTCCGCTATTGCCACCACCTTTGACGGATATCCTCTGGCAAAGAAGGGCAAGGTCAAGAAGGCGCTGGATACCTCCCTTTTCGCATCTGTGTTCGGCGGTCTGTTCTCCGCTGTCCTGCTTCTGATCTGCGCCCAGCTTATCACCAAGCTGGTTGCAAACTTCGCCTCCGTTGAGTATTTCTCCATGGGCATTCTGGGCATCTCCCTGATTGCCGGTGTTTCCGGCGACTCCCTGCCCAAGTCCATCATCTCCGGCATGATTGGTCTGCTGATGGCTTGTATCGGCATGGACGCTGTTACCGGTGTTACCCGTTTCTCCTTCGGCATGGATACCCTCAAATACGGCATTGATATGCTCCCTGCCATGATCGCTCTGATTGCTCTGACTCAGGTCGTTCAGAAGCTCCGTGACTTCAAGCTCTCCGGCGGCAAGCTGGACGATGCCAACAAAATTGACAAAGAGGGTCTGACCGGCAAGGAAATGGTTCATATCCTGCCCTCCTGCTTCCGTTCCTCTCTGGTCGCTTCCGTTCTGGGCGCTATGCCCGGTGTCGGCGGCGGTGTGGCACAGTTCCTGTGCTACAATGAGGCACGCCGTACCTCCAAGCATCCCGAAGAGTTCGGCAAGGGTTCTCTGGAAGGCATTGCCGCCGCTGAGTCCTCCAACAACGCCGTTGTCGGCTCTGCTATGATTCCCCTGCTGACTCTGGGCATTCCCGGTGACGGCGTTACCGCCCTTCTGCTGGGCGCATTCGTCCTCCACGGCATCAACCCCGGTCCTACCATGTTCACCAAGCAGGGTGTCATGGCTTATACCATCATCCTCGGCTGCCTCATTGCCAACATCTTCCTTGCCCCCATCGGCGCTGTCATGACCCGTGCCGTGGCGAAGATTGTTTCTGTGAAGTACACCTATCTGGCCCCCGTCATTATCATGTTCTGCTTTGCCGGTGCTTTCGCCGCTACCGGCAACACCAAGGAGCTGGTTCTGACTGCCGCCATCCTCATCTTCAGCTACATCCTGACCATTCTGGACATCTCCAACACGCCCCTCATGCTGGGCATGATTCTGGAGCCCATCATGGAGAAGAACTTTGTTTCCGCCGCCATGAGCTATGACCGGGATTATACCATCTTTGTCCGCCGTCCCATCTCCCTTGTCATCCTCATCATCACCGTCGTTCTGCTGGTCTCTATGATGCAGGTCAACAAGCGTATCGAGGCGCTCAACGCTCAACAGGAAGCCGAGATGGCAGCCGAGCACGCCAAAATGGACGCTGAAGCAAAATAAGAAATCTGACCTCCCCTGACGACCTGTTCCATCCTACCATTTGGGGCGGGTCGTCCCTTTTGTTGAATGAGGAATAAGGAATTAGAAGTGAGGAATTGTGTGCTAAACGCAGCGTGAATCCTCTGAATATTATGTAATTCGGTTTTAAAACCATTCGATTTTGCTGATAAAGCATAAAAGGAGATTTTATATCATGGCTTTTCAGGTTCTTTATGTACCCATTGGCGTGGGTACTTATCACATGGAGACTGCTCATGACCAGTTCGAGCGCTCCAAGGCTCTGCTCAGTTCCCTGAGCGACAGCGTCATTTTCCCTGACGATATTCTGCTCACCGTGGACGCTCTGGCTGGTTATCTGACAGGCAAAAAGCCTGACCTTGTTGTCCTTCAGAATATCACCTTTGCAAACGCCGCCTTTGCCAGCGAGGTTTTGAAGCGCTTCTCCTGCCCCATCGTCCTCTGGACGCTCCGTGAACCTGTGGTAGACGGAACCCGCCTGCGCTTGAACTCCCTCACCGGCGCATATTCTGCCGCAAATGCCATTCGCGCTTTCCGTGAGAATGGTAAGTTTGAGTATGTCTTCGGCGCTCCCGAAGAGGACAAGGTACGCTCTGAAATCAGCGCTGTCATCCGTGCCGCACAGGTCAAGGTTGCCATGAGCAAGCTCAAGCTCTCCGCAATCGGACATACCCCTCAGGGCTTCGGCTTTGGACGTGCTCTTGATGCTGAGATTATGAAGAATTTCGGCGTGACGCTGGAGGCTATCGAGGCTCGTGAGCTGATTGAGAAGGCAAAGAGCTACACCGCCGAGGACTGCGCCACCGAGCTGGAGGAAGCAAAATCCGCTGTAGTAGGCCTTGAGAAAATGCCGGAGAAGAATATTGCTGACTTTGCCCGTTTGTACAAGGCATATAAGACCTATGTGGCAGAGAACGGCATCGGAGCGATTTCCTCCCGCTGCTGGCCTGACTTCTTTGTGTCCTACGGCACTCCCGTCTGCATGGTTCTGTCCCTGCTGAATATGCTGGGTGTTCCCTCCAGCTGTGAGGCAGATGTTTACGGCGCTTTGTCCATGTACATCGGCTCTCAACTCACCGGCGGCTCTACCTTCTTTGGAGACCCCGTGGCAATGGACGAGGAGGAAGGTTCTATCACTTATTGGCATTGCGGCATGGCGGCCTGTAATCTGGCACGGAAGGACACCGGCGCTTGTGTTGGTGTGCATCCCAACCGCAAGATTGGGCCTGTCATGGACTTCGGATGCGCTCCCTGTGATGTGGCAACCATCTTCCGTATCGGCAGAAAGCCCGACGGAAGCTTCCGCTTCTTCATCGCTGAGGGCAAGGTCATGGACAAGCCCCGCCAGTTCTACGGCGCATCCATCGTGGTCAAGACCGACATGGATGCAAAGGATGTTGTCTATGGCAGCATCAAAGAGGGCTGGGAGCCTCATTTTGTAGTCATTTATGACCGTGTGGGCAACGAATTGGAGAAGCTGGCGAATATGTTTGATGTGGAGATTTGCCGCTATTAAACCACTGTTATTTTGACATTTAGCGTAAAAATGAAAACAGGAGCGCTCCGCCACAATGGGGAACGTTCCCGTTCTTTCTACCATGTCTCGAAAATGAACCTGCATAAAGGGCGAAAAACAACATAGAGGCGAAAAATTTTTCTTTGGAGTAATTGACTATTTTAATATCTGACATTATACTTATACATAGTGTGATTTTTTCGGCAGAATATCAGGAATTATTTTAGACTTCGAAACAACTCAGTCCACAAGGGAGGTGAAAGGGTCGTGAGCTATACCGGTATCAATCTGGAAAACGTGAAGAACAACAACCGGAGCGCAATCTTGAAGCTGCTCAACGATCAGGGAGCGATGTCCCGAAAGGACATCGCCTCCGCTTTGGGGCTGACTCCCGCCACAGTATCGGTAATCTGCGCCGAGCTGCTGTCCCTGAACATCCTGTGTGATCTGGGTGAGCTGAAGGAGGAGCGCCGTGCCGGACGGAAAAAGATGCTCCTTGCCATCAATTACGACCGCTATTATGTCCTTTCTGTCAGTGTGGAATCCATTGAAACGGTCATCACAGTCAGCAATCTGCGGGGTGAGCGAGCCGTCTCCCACCGGGTCAAGACCGATACTTCTGTATCTCCAGAGGAATTTTTCCGCCGTATTGCCAATGAGGGAAAGGCTCTGCTGTGGGAAAACGGCATTGACCGGATCTCTGTTCTGGGCGTGGGTGTTTCTATCCCGGGTATCGTCCTGCGTGAAGAGGGCATCAGCACGGCCACCTATCGCCTGTGGGAGCATCCCGTGAACATTCGTGCCTGCCTGCAAGCGCATCTGGAATATCCCGTGGTGGTGGAGAATAACGTCAAAGCCTTTGCCGAGGCGGAAATGATCTACGGAAGCGGCAAGGAGCAGGAAAATCTGCTGTTTTTGAAGTGGGGGCCGGGTGTCGGTTCCTCCATCGTGATTCACAAGCAGATTTATGAGAGCCGAAAGTTCAAGTCCGCCGAGATTGGCCACGTTATTATTGACCGGAACGGAAAACAATGCCGCTGTGGACGGCGTGGATGTCTGGAAACGCTGACCGCCACCCATGCTTTGGCGGAGTATGTGCGAGAACGGTTCAACCGTAAGTCCATGCCCCAGCTTTGGGCGCTGACAGAGGGCGACCCAGAGCGCATTCAGGCACGGAACATCCGGGAGTGGATCGATTGTAACGATTCCGCTCTTTGGACTGTTTTAGAGGAGAATATCAATCTGCTGGCACAGGTGGTCTCCAACACCATGACCATGCTTTCCCCGGACAGAACCATCATTTACGGCAATATGTTTTCCATTCCAAAGCTGAGAGAGTGCTTTATGCGATGCTGTGCCCAATATGATCCCAGCTATAACGAGGAGTATATCACCCTTTCCAGACTTAGCGACCAGATCGAGTACATTGGCCCGCTTGCCGTTGTGGTCAGCGAGATATTCTTATCCGGCAGAATCTGACAATGAACAGGCGGTGATTCCGCCTATCAGTCAAATACAACATAAAAAGCTGCCTCTCAGTTTTTGCGCCGAGCGGCAGCTTTTTTATGTTATATGGCTGGTGAATCAGCCAAAATAATTCCCTTAACGGAAGCTCTCGTACATCTCACAGAGCTGCTCATCTGTGATATCAACGGGATTGTTATAAAGGTTGGGGTGGCGGCTGATGCGGACAAGGTCATCCACCTGAGAATCAGTCAGATTGAACTTTTTAAGATCGCAGAGCAGACCGATATCCTTCTTGAGCTGGTGGATTGCGTCAGCCATGTCGTACATATCCTTGAAGCCCAGTTCACGGGCAAACTCGTGAATCCGTCCATCCTGAGCGTCGGCGTTAATCCTTGCGAAATAGTCCAGCGTCAGACCGCACGCCTCACCGTGAGGGATGTGGAGCAGGTTGGTGAGGGGGAAGGAACAGGCGTGGGAGCTGGTGGTCTTGGGAAGGGTGAAGGCAAGACCGGCGATGACGGAAGCCTCCGCCATCTTTGCACGAGCCTCTTTGTTAGACGGCTCAGCAACAGCAGTACGCAGATACTTGAATACGATTTTAGTGGCGTGAAGTGCCAGAGCGTCACAAATGGGCTGATGTCCCTTGCTCCAGAAGCCCTCAACAGCGTGGCAAAGAACATCAATACCGGTGGAAGCGGTCATATAAGGTGGCAGGGTATAGGTCAGCTCAGGGTCAATGAGGGCAATCGAGGGATAAAAGCCGTTAGAAACGATAGGACCTTTCTTGCCAAGCTCATGGTCAGAGAGAACGCTGACACAAGTGACCTCAGAGCCAGTACCGGCAGTCGTAGGGATAGCAATGAGAGGAAGGTGCTTCTGCGGCATGGCAACACCAGTACCGTGATACCTGCGGATAGAATCCTCTGTGAAGCAGATAGAACCGGAAGCCTTGGCGCAGTCCAGCGCAGAGCCACCGCCCAGTGCTACGAGAAAATCAATGTCATTTGCCTTAATCTGAGCGGCACAGGCATCGACCTCCGTGACCTCAGGATTCGGGGAGACATTGCTGTAAATGCTGACCAGAGCGCCCTCACTGGAGTCCACGATCTTCTGAGCAAGACCAGACTTCATGAAAAAGGGGTCGCTGACCAGCAGACCACGCTTGCAGCCCATATCAGCGGCAACGGTTTTCAGTTCATTGACAACGCCCTCGCCAAAGCGGATGGTAACGGGCTGTAAATATTCCCAAAGCATAGAAATTATCCTCCTATATTGATAAATTACAGCTCAAACACACTTAAAAACAGAGAAAGCCTTTCGTTCTCATCATAATCGTGCATTGTGAACGGTACATGTGCATTCTAAAAAAACCGATCCGCAAACATAACGAGGGGCTTACGGACCGGCAAAAGGAGAAAAACGACTTATTTATTTACGGGCGAGAACCTTCTTGGTCTTAGCAACGATTTCATCAGCGGTGAGCTTGAAGCGCTCAGCCAGATAGTTGACCGGACCGACCTCACCGAACTCATCCTGAACGCCGACCATCTCCACGGGAGTGGGGCAGTTCAGAGCGAGGCAGGAGGCGACAGCAGAGCCGAGACCGTTCTTGATGTTGTGGTTCTCAGCGGTGACGATAGCACCGGTTTCCTTAGCGGCGGCGAGGACAGCCTCCTCATCCAGGGGCTTCATGCACCACATATCCAGCACACGGGCGTTGATACCCTCAGCGGCGAGGGTCTCAGCGGCTTTCAGCGCCTCAGCGACCATGTAACCCATAGCGATGATGGTTACATCAGTGCCGTCTTTGAGCAGATTTGCCTTGCCCACGACGAAATCAGTTTCAGCCTCGTAGACCGTAGGAGCGGGCTTGCGGTGCAGACGGATGTACCAGGTGCCAAAGGTCTCCTTAGCCAGACGAATGACCTTGTTTACAGAAACCACGTCACAAGGCTCAACAACGGTCATCTCAGGAATGGTGGACATGATGCCCATATCCTCAAAGGGCATATGGGTGCCGCCGTTGAGGGCTGCGGTAATGCCGGGGTCAGAGCCGATGACCTTGACATTCTGCTTTGCGTAAGCGCAGGACATAAAAATCTGGTCACAGGCGCGACGGGCGGCGAAAGGACCAAAGGTGTGGGTGAAGGGGATAAAGCCACGGGAGGACAGACCAGCGGCAACACCGATCATATTAGCCTCCTGAACGCCACAGTCAAAGGTGCGCTCAGGGAAAGCGGCACGGAAGGGCTTTGTTCCGGCGGCGTTCATCAGGTCAGCGTCAAGGACGACGACACGGTTATCTTCCTCAGCCATAGCAATCAGGGTCTCGCAAAACTCCTTGCGAAGTTCTTTTGTACCCATAGCGTGATTCTCAGCAACTTTTACACTCATGGTTCGTTTCCTCCTTCATCTCAAAGGGCTTTGAGCTGTTCATCCAGCTCAGCCATAGCCTCAGCGACCATGTCAGCATTGACAGGCATATTGTGAGAGCCGAGAGAGCCTTCAATCTTGCTGTAGCCCTTGCCCTTGACGGTGTTCAGGACGATTGCGGTGGGCTGACCGTTCTGGATGGACTTAGCGTGAGCGATAGCGGCAGAAATCTGCTCAACATCGTTGCCGTCCTCCACGTCAATGGAGTTCCAGCCGAAACTCTCAAACTTCTTGCCGATGTTGCCCAGGTTGCACAGGTTCTGGACATAGTCGTCAATCTGACACTTGTTATAGTCCACAAAGCAGATGACATGATCCAGCTTCTTAGCGCCGGCGAACATAGCGGCTTCCCAGACCTGACCCTCTTCAATCTCACCGTCACCGACGATAAGATAAGTATAGCTGTCATAGCCCTTGAGACGGTTTGCACAGGCAATGCCCATAGCGGAGCTTGCGCCCTGACCCAGAGAGCCGGTGGTCATGTCAATGCCGGGAGTGCGGTTCATGTCGCAATGGCTGGGCAGGTTCGTGCCGGGCTTGTTCAGGGTGTCCAACATTTCAAGTGGGAAATAGCCCTTGAGCGCCAGAGTGGAGTAAACGGCAGGACCGGCGTGACCCTTGGAGCAGACCAGCATATCACGGTCATCCTTAGCGGGGTTCTTGGGATCAATATTCATCTCACCGCTGTAGAGGACAGCGAGAACATCAACAACAGACAGAGCGCCGCCGATGTGACCCACGCCCAGATTACCGATGCACTTGATGGTCTCCTTGCGGATGTCGATGGCAAACTTTTTGACTTCATTTACATTCATAATTCAAGCATCCTTTCCGTAGTTCAGCAAGGAATCAGCCGAACAGTTCCTCTTCCAGAGCGGCAACCTTTGCCTTTGCGCCGGCAAGGAACTCCTTGCGCCAAGGCTCCAGATCCTGACCAAATTCCGTATTCAAGAAGGTATCCACCATCTGAATACCCATACCCAGAGCGCTGTCGTCACAGGAAATCTTGCAGCCGCCCATGGTCATGATGTTAGCGTCATTGATGGCACGGCACATCTTAGCGTCATAGGGGTCAGAGCACAGAACGGCAGAAACGCCCTTGTACTTGTTGGCGAGGATGGTCATACCTGCACCTGTGCCGCAGATGAGGATAGCCTTCTCAAACTCACCGCTGGAAACACGGGAGGCAACAGCGGGAGCGGTGACAAAGAAGGGCTTGACGTTGTCAAGGGTCTCAGTGCCACCATCGGTGACATCCCAGCCCTCAGCAATCAGATGAGCTTTGATGGACTCCTTGAGAGCGAAGCCGGACTTGTCAGAGCCGATAATGATTTTTTTCATAAGTTTCATTCTCCTTCCATTTTAACCGGGGAAATCGAGCTTTCCACGGGATTTTACAACATTTTTCTATTTGCCAATTCCTCATTCCTAACTTCTCATTCCTCATTGTTTAACGCTGTTCCATGAGGATGCCGAGGGCACCGGCAATAACGACAGCAATGCCGATGTACTGGGTCAGTACCATGACCTCACCAAAGAGGACAAAGGTGATGACAGAAGCGACAATAGGCATGAACAGCAGGAAGGTCTTAACCAGCCACACGGGATAATTGCGGAGGTTGTAGTAATAGACTACATAAATCAAGGTTTGACCCAAACCGGCGAGGAGCAGGGCAAGGGCAGCGTAAGGTTCTGTAAGTACGATGCTGAACTGTCCTAGCGTACTCATAATAAGGGAAGTGATAGTAAAATAGATGAGAGTTACAAAGTTATTATAGTAGGCAACCACATCGTCACAGGTAGGATTATACTTGTCAAGCTGGGCACTCTTGATGACAAAGGCGTTGCAGGAGACGAAAAAGGCGCTCAATAAAAAGAAAATGTTGCCGGGGTCGCCAATCTGGAAGGATGTAAAGTCGATACCCATGACCAAAAACACGCCAAATAGCATAACAATGGTACAAAGCCACGCCTTAATCGTGAAGCGCTGTTTGTAAATTATCATGGACATGATATTGACCATCAGCACGTCACATTTGAGCAGCGCCGTTCCGCTGGCGGCGGAGGACATGGACAGACCGATGAACGCCGTCAGGTCCAGCAGAAAACCCAGTGTGCCGATGAGAAGCAGACGTGGGAGGACACCTTTGGTCTGGAAGATGAGGGAAAATTCCTTTCGCTTTATCATGATGATCGTAAGGAATACCAGAGTGATAAGGCGGATGCCAACACCTGAAGTAAACACCGAGGTGTAGCCCACCCATTTCTGACTGGCCACATAATAGCTACCCCAGATCACGGGGAGAATCAGCAACGGGGCGATGGAGCTTTTTGAGGTTTCCATAAAAATCACCATCCAAAGAGTAGAATTTAATTGATTAACAGCATTAATTAATCATAACAACATTATACAACGACATGGCGGTTTGTCAACCACTATATAGCAACAAATTTGTATAATGTGGTTTGGGTATGCTGTGAAGAATCCGAAGGAATGGGTATGATTTTCCTATAAACTAGTTGATAGAGGACAGAAACAGAAAGAATTTTGTGCCAGAAAAACAGAAGACTCTGTTCGGGCTCAAAGAGCGTTGGAGGCTGTTGAGGTGGACAAAATACCGTATGTGACTATGTAAAAAAGGCTTATTGAAATAACATTGACGAAAAACAAAAAGTTAGTTAAATTGATAAAATAATGTTGACAAGGAAATGGTTCGGTGTATAATACAGAGCCGTAAGGGGAACGCCCCTGAAAACAACTTTGATGTGAGGCGCAAAAGGTGCGCACTCATGAGCCGTATTTACGGAGGGTATTGATTATGAACATTTTCACTAAGGCATGGAGCCGCATCACTGAGGATTTCGCTGAGGCACTGGCTGAGCTGCGCAGCAGCAGACACGATTCCTTCATCATGTAATCCTGTTCCCCGAGCCGAATTTCATACATATAAAAAGCGTCTGATGTCTCTGCGGGTTTGACCCCTGTTATCCGAACCTTTTTCCTGTAGGAGATGGGTTCGGATTTATCATTTTCTTCAACTATTCCTGAACAAATCAGACAAAACAAAAAACAGCGGCAGTCGCACTCATTGAACCGCCCCCTGTCAAGTAGACAGGGGGCGGTTCACATCTTTCCGGTATCTGTTCTTTTTCGTTATTATCTCGTATCGAACCATTCTGATGTCACTCATGACAGCAATGCAAAGTCAAATCATAAGATTTTCCTATAGAAGATTTATTTTAATAGCCATACTTTTGTTAAACATTTTGTGCATATTAACCAATTCATTTTGTTCTTTATGGAGAAAATGGTGAGTAAACAACAATTTGCGCCGCTTCGTTGTGTAAGCAATTTTATCAAACATATTGATGATAGCGTGAGATAGGTCACATTGATACAATAAAAAAGGAAAAGAGCTGCGCTTGAGGTAGAGCACAGCACAAAACAATAACAGGAGGTAAAAAAACTATGAGCTACAAGATTCTGGGTATCACTGCCGGTCGTAAGAACAGCAACTCCGAGTACCTGCTGAAGGCCGCACTGTCCGCCTGCGAGGCAGCGGGTGCTGATGTCACCATGATTAACCTGCGTGACTACAACATTCTGGACTGCACCGGCTGCACTGCCTGCACCAAGGCTATGTCCGAAGGCAAGTACGCCGGCTGCGTGCTGGACAATAAGGACGACAAGAAGAAGATTATGGATGTCATGCTGGCACAGGATGCCGTTATCTTCTCCGTTCCCACCTATGACCTGATGCCCACCGCCACCTATCTGCGTTTCGCTCAGCGCAGTCTGGCTTAAAGTCCTGTAATACTCGCTGAACGTACCGCTCTAACAGATCGTATTTATCTTCGTAATACTTATAAAATGTAGAAAGGTTAATCAGAGCACTCTTGCAGAGCATATCAATGGTGATCTTCTGAAAAGGATGCTCCTTCAGATTCTCAAGCAGTGCTGTGTCGATTTAACGCAGGGTCTTGATAATGCGCAGGTCTGTCTTATTCATGGCTGTTGATACTCCTCCCTCTCAAAAAACGGCAGATATTGTTTCAATGTTGGATAAGCAACAATTGCAACATTTTAATTGTGAAATGCGCCTGTTCTCTCCATCTTCTGACGGAATTATAACACATATCGCATTTATTTCATAGACCACAAATAAATTTTAAAAATCATTTTAATTGATAAAATCTGCTATTTAATCATTACTTTCGATAGGAGGTATGAAAGTGGAAGTCACCATTCAAATTGATGGAAAGTCATTAAAGGTCGAACAGGGCATGAATGTCCTTGAGGCTGCTTTGACCAATGGAATCTATATTCCCCATCTTTGTCACCATCCTGACCTGCCCGAGCTTGGCTCTTGCCGCCTGTGCATTGTTGAGGTAGAGGGAAAGGACGGAGTTACTCCTTCCTGCAAGCTCGCCGCTGAAGATGGTATGGTCATCACCACCAAATCTGACAAGATCGACCATCTGAGAAAGCTCTCTATGGAGCTGCTGCTGGCGGCACATCCCGAGGACTGCTCCACCTGTCCCAAATACGGCAAGTGCGAGATGCAGACCCTCATTCAGTACATGGGCGTTTCCGCTGCCCGTATGCACACCCGTGTCAAGGGCTTTGCTCAGAACGACAAAAATCCCCTTATCATCCATGATATGAACCGTTGTGTCCTCTGCGGACGCTGCGTCCGTGCCTGTAACGACCTGCGTGGTGTCGGCGCTCT
The DNA here is from genome assembly GCA_024404315.1 of Oscillospiraceae bacterium. GTDB lineage: Bacteria > Bacillota > Clostridia > Oscillospirales > Oscillospiraceae > Onthomonas. Next base: position 15,001 of record JAKSQD010000030.1, on the reverse strand, counting down.
CCAATATGACAAGGAGGGCTTGGAGGTTCGTGTGGGAACGCTGCACAATAAGCTCCTCAAGGATGCCAACTGCCGCTTCTGCACCGCCTGCGCTGAGGTTTGCCCCACCGGAACCATCCGTGACGTTATCAACTGGAATCCCTCCGAGAAGAAGGACAAGCTCCTGCCCTGTCAGGCTGCCTGCCCCGCTCATGTGGACGTGCCCAAGTACATCCGCTTCATCGCTGAGGAGAATTTCCCCGCTGCTGCCGCTGTTGTCCGTGAAAAGGTTCCCTTCCCTGAGTCTCTGGGTTATATCTGTGTGCATAACTGCGAGAGCGAGTGCCGTCACGCCTGCCTGAACGCCGCTGTCTCCATCCGCAACCTGAAGCGTTTCGCAGGACAGAATGACGACGGCTCCTGGAAGGCAAATGCGTTCCATAAGGCTCCCACCGGCAAGAAGATCGCTGTTGTGGGCGGTGGACCTGCCGGTTTGACTGCCGCTATGTACGGTGCAAAGCTGGGTCACAGCGTCACCATTTTTGAAGTTCGTGCCAAGCTGGGTGGACAGATGCGGTATGGTATTCCCTCTTACCGTCTGCCTCGTGACACCGTGGATGCCGAGATCAACGAGATTCTGGCACAGGGTGACATCACCGTTCAGTGCAACACCGAAATCAAGAACGCTCCCGACCTTCTGAAACAGGGCTTTGATGCCGTGTTCGTCGCCATCGGTACTCATCAGGGCGCAAGACTGCCTCTCCCCGGCAGCAATCTGGAAGGCGTTACCGTCAACGCCGACTTCCTCCGTGCTTTTGAAGAGGGAACCGCCACCGTCGGAAAGAATGTCGTTGTGCTGGGCGGCGGCAATGTTGCTATTGACTGCGCAGGTGCGGCCTTCCGTCTGGGTGCAGGAACCGTTCACATGGCCTGTCTGGAAGCCTACGACGCTATGACCGCTTCTGACGAAGAGCGTGCATGGGCCTTGGAAGAGGGTGTTCAGCTCCACAACTCCAAGACCTTCCCCGAGATCACCGGCGAGAACGGTCACTGTACCGGTGTCATGATTCAGAGCGTGGGCAACTTCCGTAAAGAGAATGGCCGCATGGTCTTTGACAAGCTGGAAGGCACTGAGGAGGTTCTTCCTGCCGATACCGTCATCTTTGCCACCGGTCAGCGTCCCACCATCTCCAACGACCCCGCTGACTTCGGTCTGGCTCTGACCCACGGCAACTACATCCTCACCGACGCAAACAACGCCGCTTCCGTGGAGGGTGTCTGGGCAGCGGGTGACGTTGTGACCGGTACTCAGTCCGTCATCAAGGCGATTGCCGGCGCACGAAATGCCATTGCTCAGATTGACCGCTATCTGGGCGGTGACGGCATCATCGAAGAGAAGCTGGCTCCCCAGCAGTTTGCAAATCCCTGCATTGGTTGTCAGGAGCATTTTGCAGATATTGCCCGTACCGAACCCAACGTGGTTCCCGCTCCTGAGCGTGTGGTGAACTGGAAAACCTGCGGTCCCATGGATCAAGGCTTCGATCTGGCAAAGGCAAAGGCTGAGGCAAACCGCTGCCTACAGTGTGACCTCCGTTTCCAGATCACCGAGCATCGTCTGTGGAGCAATTACACCGCAGACGCAGAAAATAAGTGAGAGGAGGGCGTGAACGATGTTGATGATGAATAACGCCGAGGCTCTGGTTCGTCTGAACGAGATGGACAAGGCCGCATTAGAGGCAAAATTCGGCACCAAAGAGGCCGTTTCCGGCAAGATCGTGGGTGCCCTCTATAATCAGGATACCGACGGCATGAAGTACGGCATCCTTCACAGCAATCCCGCCGGTGTCATTGCCGGTCTGAAGATTCTGACCCTTTTGACCGGTACGGAGAGTGCCGAGTTGAGCGTCAGCTGCCCCGTGAACAGGCAGGAGATTGAGGCAAACGCCGGAATCGTCAATCTCCCCATCACCATCACCGAGGAGGCTTTGGTCAACGTCCGCAAGCACGAAAATGACCTGATGGTGACGCTGGATGAGCTGGCTGCTATGGCAGAAACCCTGATGGGCAATACCGCAGGTGTTCTGGTCAGCGTGGACGATGAGGTTCCTCAGGAGATATCTCCTGAAACTCCCGTTTCCTCCCTGATTCCCGCCGGAAAGGGCGTTCTAGCTGACCACCGCTTCTATACCGCCGAACAGGCCGCTTCTCTGACTGCCGGTGAGCTGGTCAGCGGTGTTCTCCACACCGTAAAAAACGAGGACTGCGTGGTGGATCTGGCTGCCAAGGAGATTTTGAAGCTCCGTCAGAAGAGCTGCGGCAAGTGTACCTTCTGCCGTGAGGGACTCTATCAGCTGGAACAGGCATTGGAAGAGATGACCACCGGTCGTGCCAAGGCCGGAGATATCGCATTTATGGCAGAAATGGCAGAAGCCATGACGGTTTCCTGCAACTGCTCTCTGGGTGACAACGCAGGAATGCCCGCTGCAACCCTTCTCACCGCCTTTGAGAAAGAGGTTGACGCACACATCCGCCGCAAGGAGTGCCCCGCAGGTGTCTGCCTTGCCCTGACCCAGTTCTATATTGACCCCGCTCTGTGTAAGGGTGACGGCAAGTGCGCCGAAGTCTGCCCCACGGGTGCTATTACAGTGAAGGATGGCTACGTTTCTGTTCTGGACACCTTTGACTGTACCCGCTGCGGCAAGTGTCTGGGTGTCTGTGCTCAGGATGCCGTGAAGAAGGTCTCCGGCAAGCTACCCAAGCTGCCCTCCAAGCCCGTAAAAATCAAGGGTGCCAAGACTGCCGCCGTTGCAGAAAAGACCGAACGTACTGCTGTAAAGCGTAAGAGAGTGTTTGGCAGTGCAAAAGCCCCCGTGAAGCCTGCCGAAAAGACAGCAGCCGTTCAGAAAATCGAGAAAGTTCAGGTGAATATTGTGAAAACTCTGACCACTGATATTGCCATCGTCGCAGGTGGCCCCGCAGGTCTGGCAGCAGCCATTGCAGCCGGTGAAAAGGGTCTCAAGTCCATCATTCTGGAGAAGTCCTCCACCACCGGCGGTGCAGCCAACATGGGCATGGGTCCTCTGGGCATTGACACCAAGATTCAGCGTGCTGCATTTAACAACATTTCCGTGGAGGACGCTCTCAAGCTCCACATGGAATATACCCACTGGAACGTGGATGCCGATCTGGTCTCCACTTACTTCACCAAGAGTGCCGACACCATCGAGTGGCTCCAGGACATGGGCGTGGAATTTGCCGGTGCGTTCCGCTACTTCAAGGAGTCCGAGGCAACCTGGCACATCGTCAAGCCCGAAAACGGCGTGATTGGTCCCCGTGCTGCTTCCGCTATGATTAAGAAGATGACCGAGCGTGCCAAGGAGCTGGGCTGTGACATCCTGCTGGGCACTCCCGTCCAGAGCCTCATTCAGGAGGACAGCAAGGTTGTTGGCGTCGTGGCTGTCGACGCCGAAGGCAACGGTATCGAAGTCCGTGCCAAGGCTGTCATCGTGGCTACCGGCGGCTTCGGCAACAACAAGGAAATGGTCAAGGAGGAATTCGGCCTCACTCTGGGCGAGGACTTCTTCCCCTTCATGATTCCCGGCATCACCGGCGACGGTCTGCGTATGATGTGGGACGTGGGTGCTGCCAAGTTCGGTGCTAACATCGAGGCCATCTTCCAGCTGCCTGACAACCTGAACTGGTTCCTGCTGGATGCTGTCCTCCGCCAGCCCAACCTGCTCATCAATCAGAACGGCGACCGCTTTATGAACGAGGGCATGATGGGCAATACCACCTTTACCGGCAACGCCCTGCGCCTCCAGCCCGGCAATTACGGCTACTGCATCATGGATGAGGGCATCCTCCGTGAATATAAGAAGAACGGTCCCGACATCGTGGATATCGTTCACCCCGCTGAGGCCTTCATCGCCTTCGAGGGTCAGGCCGCCGTGGCTGTGGAACAGAACTATCCTGCTTACTTCGAGGCAGCCACCATTCCTGAGCTGGCTGAAAAGCTGGGCATCGACGCCGACAAGCTCCAGGATACCATTGACGAGTACAACGAGATGTGCGCTACCGGCGTGGACACCAAGTTCTTCAAGAACCATAAGTTCCTCCACCCCATCACCGGCAAGGGCAAGTATCTGGTTGGTAAGTTCTATCTGGCAGCTTACGGCACGGTCGGCGGTGTCCGCATCAACAAGTTCTGTGAGGTTCTGGACGATAACTATATGCCCATTGAGGGTCTGTACTCCGCAGGCTCCGATGCAAACACCATCTATGGCGATTCCTACAACTTCACCCTCTGCGGCAATACCATGGGCTTCGCCGTCAACACCGGTCGTATGGCTGGTGAAAGTGCCGCTGATTACATCGCTGATCTGGCGGAATAAGAGGTGAGAGCATGGCATATCGCATTTTGACCGTCAATCCCGGCTCTACCTCCACCAAAGTCGGCTGTTTTGAGGGCGAGACCTGTCTCTTCACCGTCAATGTCTCCCATGACGCTGCCAAGCTCAAGGAGTTCCCCACCATCAGCTCCCAGATGCCCTACCGCAAGGAGACCATCCTTCATGCTCTGCGGGATGCCAACATCGACCTTGCCACCATTGATGCCTTTGTGGGTCGTGGCGGTGGTCTGCTGGCTGTGGAGGGCGGCACCTATGCCGTCAACGAAACGCTGCTTGACCACGCCTTCCGTGGAGCCAACGGCATACAGCATCCCGCACAGCTGGGCTCTCAGATTGCTCATGAGTTCGCCGCTCAGTACGGCAAGCCTTGCTTCGTGGTCAATCCTCCCGATACCGACGAGCTGACCCTCTGCGCCAGAATGACCGGTGTGAAGGGTATTTACAGAAATGTCCATCTCCACGCCCTGAACCTGAAAGAAACGGCTATCCGCCACTCTCAGAGCAACGGCTGGAAGTACGAGGACAAAAACTACATCGTCTGCCATATCGGCGGCGGCATCTCCATCTCCGCCCACCAGAAGGGCAGAATGATTGACGGCAATGACATCGTGGGCGGCGAAGGCCCCATGGCTCCCACCCGTTCCGGTGCTATGCCCGCCGCACAGCTCATCCGCTACTGCTACACCATCGACGATTTGAAGGAAGCACTCAGTATGTGTACCAAGACCGGCGGCTTTGTCAGTCATCTGGGCACCTCTGACGCTCTGGAGGTCTGTGCACGTGTTGCTTTGGGTGACGAGTACGCCAAGCTGGTATGGGATACCATGATTTACCAGATTATCCGCTTCATCGGCGCTATGGCAGGTGTTCTCCACGGTCAGGTGGACGGCATCCTGCTGGGCGGCGGCATGGTTCACAATAAGGAGCTGGTGGCAAAAATCACCGAAGCCTGCTCCTGGATCGCTCCCGTCAGTGCTTACCCCGGCGAATTTGAGCTGGAAGCCATGGCAGCCGGTGCTATCCGTGTCCTCAACGGCGAAGAAGAGGCAAAGACCTACACTGGCAAGCCCGTCTGGTCTCCCGAAGAACTGGAAGGTTAAGCCATGACAGCAAAACAGACTCAAATGCTGGTGCTTTTGCAGGATATTGTCCTTGCTTTTGTCATCAACTCCGCCGCTACCATCCTCGGCGGCGGCTTTATGGATACCGGTGTTTATCTGGTGGGAATGTTTATGGCGTTTTCCATCAACTACATCGCCGGACTCATCATTCCTGTAGAAAAGATCGGTCGTGCCGTGGCTGGCGGCATCGGCTTGAAGGACGGCAGCTTCCTGTATAAGCTGGTTCGCATCTTTATTATCAATGCCATTTTTGTTACCATCATCAGCTTCACCATTGCCCTCATCAACTGCGGCCCGGTACCTGATATTGTGCAGATTTGGCTCGGCACCTATCCCGTCCTCCATCTGGTGGGCTTGGTGACCTCCATGCTGATTGAATCTCCCTGCATGGAGCTGGCAAAGACCCTCATTGACGGATAAAAGTTAAGAAAGCGATGGGAGAAGGGAAACTGCCTCTTTTCTCCCATTGCTGAGAGTGTATCCGTAAATAAGCGGCGCACCTTTCTTTTACGGATAGGCTCTTAGATAAACGGAAGGAGAAGTTTTAATGAATCAGACCAAACTCAACAAGTACAGCCGCAGCGTCTCCATTATCGGCGTGGGCTGCACTCCCTTCATGTACACCGTGGACAACCCCGAAACCAACGGTCTGACCGAGGGCGAGCTGTTCGGCTACGCTGCTTTGAAGGCGATGGAGGACGCAGGTGTCAATCCCCAGGACGTGGATTTCTATTTCCACGGCGAGGCTTCCCCCCTGAACGGCTCCAACTACCTGACCCCCAACATCCAGATCGGAAACTGGTTTGGCATGAAGGGCAAGGGCTCTATCCACCACTCCGAGGCCTGCTGCACCGGTTATCTGGCCATTGAGCAGGCTGTCAACGCTGTCGCTTCCGGCAAATATAATTGTGTCCTCTCCGGCTGCGTGGAGTTCGGCGACTCCGTTCCCGCTCCCTTCGGCCCCAACGACACCATCGAGACCCCCAAGCATCCCTATAAGCGTGACAAGATGACCATGGATCGTTTCCTCTCCACCACCGCATGGCTCTATGACCGCACTTATTCCCGTGGTCTGATGGCACCCATGAACCTCATCTATGACGATGCTGCCGAGTGGTACAAGCGCACCCGCAATATCACCGATCAGGAGATGGACGACACCCTGAACATGATGGCCATTAACAATCGCCGCAATGCCTCCGTCAATCCTCTGGCTCTGGAGCGCAAGACCTTTGAGGAGATCGCTCACGAGAAGGGCTTCGCTACCGCTATGGACTATATGCGTTCTCCCTACAACCCCAAGATGGGTGATTTCCTCCGCATGGAGGGCGTGGAGCGCAAGTGTGACGGTGCTGCTGCCTGCATCGTCTGCGCCACCGAGCTGGTGGAGAAGTACATGGGCAACAAGACCCACAAGCCCATTGAGGTTCTGGGTGTCGGTTCTGCCGCTTGCGAAGCTTCTACTCCTCATTTTGAGGTGCGTGCCACTGAGGAAGCTGTCCGTCAGGTCTATGAGATTACCGGTGTAAAGCCTGAAGAGCTGGATATTTTCTATGCAAACGACTTCATCATCTCCTCTCACCTGATTTCTGCCGAGATCGCCGGTTATCTTCCCTATGGCGAGGGCTGGAAGTACATCTGTGAGGGTCGTACCGCTTATGACGGCGACAAGCCCATCAACACCAACGGCGGTCGTACCTCCTTCGGTCACGCACACGCCGCCTCCGGTATGGCTGACGTTTACGAGTGCGTCAAGCAGATGCGTGGCGAAGCAGGGGAGGGTCAGGTGAAGAAGCTGCCCAAGACCGCCATGCTGCGTGGCTACGGCGGAGCACAGAACGTGGCTGCCGTACTGCTGAGAACCATCGACTAAGGGAACAGGAGGTACTATCATGAGCGTGAAACTGGAAAAGGTTGTCCAGACCTGGTATGAGAATCTGGAACAGGGCAAGATCACCGGCAAGAAGTGCTGCAAGTGCGGTGCCGTGGAGTTCCCCCCTGTCTACGCCTGCAATAGCTGCGGCTCCATGGATATGGAGTGGACGGAAATCTCCGGCAAGGCAAAGATGCACTCCATCGTCCTGCCTGCTGCTCTTTCCTCCAAGCCTGAGTACAAGGAGCTGGGCAAGTACGCCTACGGCGAGGTTGAGATTGAAGAGGGTGCCCGCCTGAACGCTGTCGTCCGTGGCATCAACAAGAAGAAGCGCAAGGAGCTGCTGCCCAAGCTGCCTGTCAGCTGCACCGCTGCCATTTATCAGCGTGACGGCTACAAGACCGTTGTCTTCGATCTGGACGAAGAGTAACCAGGAATTTGTAACATAAAATTCAGCTTTTTGCTGAAAAAATAAACAATCTATTTAAAAGGAGAACATTATCATGGATAGAAAAGAACTGGAAGCTAAGATCATCGAGTTGGTGGCAATGGCATACAACAAGGACGCATCCGAGCTGACCATGGAGACCAGCTTCAAGACCGACCTCAAGGGCGCATCCGTCCAGATGGTGGGTCTGGTCTCCGAGATTGAGAACGAGCTGGACGCAATGGTGGCTTTGGCTGACGCTTCCGCCTGCGCTACCATCGGCGATCTGGTGGACAAGGTTGAGGAAGAGCTGTAATCATGAGCATTTTAGACCAGATTTACGCCAAGGCAAAGGCGAATCCTCAGAAGGTCGCTTTCCCCGAGGCCACCAACGAGAAAATGATGCAGGCTGCCTACGAGACCGGTCGTGACGGCTACATCATCCCTGTTATGGTGGGCAACGCTGAGGAAATCAAGGCTCTGGCTGTGGAGCGTGGCTACGACCCCTCCGTATTCACCATCGTTGACATTCACGATGAGGAATACAAGGCTAAGATCATTGACGCTTATGTTGCTCTGCCTGATACCCGTCTGAAGGCAAAGGCGCTGGGCAGACGTATGGAGAATCCTCTGTACTACGCCATGGCCATGCAGGCAGTGGGTGAGGCTGAGGTCACATTTGCCGGCATCGACAACACTACGGGTGACGTTCTGCTGGCAGGTCAGATGATGATCGGTCTGAACGAGGGTATTTCCACCATCTCCTCCATCGGTCTGTGTGACATCCCCGGCTTTAACGGCAGTGAGGGTTCTCTGCTTGCCGTGGGCGATAGTGCCGTTTGCACTAACCCCAATCCTGAGCAGCTGGCATCCATCGCCATCTCCGCCTGCAACACCGTTCATGAGCTGCTGGGTTGGGAGCCTCGCTGCGCAATGGTTTGCTACTCCACGCTGGGCAGTGGTCAGGGCGAGCTGATCGACAAGGTCAAGGAGGCTCTGCGTATTGCCAACGAGCAGCGTCCCGACCTGGATATCGACGGCGAATTCCAGTTGGATGCTGCCATCGTTCCCGCTGTTGCCGCTAAGAAGGTGAAGCGGGAAAGCAAGGTAGCCGGTAAGGCAAACGTGGTCATCTGGCCCGACCTGAACGTGGGCAACGTGGCAGTCAAGCTGATTCAGCAGTTTGGTCACGCCGACGCTTACGGCTCCATGCTTCAGGGCTTCAAGAAGGTGGTCTGTGACTGCTCTCGTGGCGCACCTGTCTCCGAAATCAAGGGCAATGTGGTCATTTCCGCTGTCCGTGCCGCAGGCAGCAAGAATCAATAATTTTAAAAAATAGATAGCGTGAAAGCTACTTTTTATGCTATTCTATAAGGAAGCAGTATTCAAAGCAGTGGCGCAGCATACGCCAGAAAAAACATTTGATTTCCGTATCGTGGAAACCCTGTCCCATGAGGATGGAAGCCCCTATATCACGCTTACGGCTCCGCTCAAAACCGTGTTGAATGCTGCTGGCGTGTCGGGACTGCTGGTCTCCATCTCCAACGAAGCCGGGTTTGCAATCGCCTTCGTGCACTCAATTTAATCCGATGATCAAGTGAATGCTGTCTAAATGGCTTTCCTTTTCTTTCCTGTTTCTTTTTTCTTCCTTCTGCTTTCATTCGTTGTCCATTGACCACCGCCATAGTAGTTTCCTGCAACTTTTTGGATCGAATGAGACCTTTCTGCCATTTTTTCTCCTGTTTCTCCTTTTAGACAGCTTCACTTTTTCATACCTCCCCTTGCCATCTTCCCACGGCAAGGGGATTAGGTTTTGGGAGTTTTCTTTTGGTTTTAACCGTTTTGGGCTGGTTTTTCAATCAAAAAGTTTATATCCTCGGAGGGCAATTTCTCTCTCCCCCATTCTTCATTTTGCCATATATCCGCAAAAACACACCTTCCCAAACGCCGAACCCCTCCAAATACCATCAAAAAAGCGTCCGAAAAGCTGCATTTACGAATTTCGTAAACAGATCAGCCTTCCGAACGCTCTCTTTTTTGCTTTTTTATAACTTATGCCTTGATGAGCGCCACAGCCACATCATTGACGTTGGTACCGGTCGGACCGGTCATGATGAGACCATCCACAGCCTGCAATGCGTGGTAAGCATCGTTGTCCTTGAGAACAGCAAAGATGTCCTTCCCCGCTGCGGTCAGAGCGTCGATGGTGTCGCCGTCCACATAGCCGCCCGCTGCGTCACAGGGGCCGTCGGTGCCGTCACTGCCCACGGAGAACACGGCGGCATTGCTCATGCCTGCGATGCCCACGGCTGCGCCCAGAGCCAGCTCCTGATTGCGTCCGCCCAGACCCTTGCCAGTCAGATGCACCACGGTCTCGCCGCCTGCGATGTAAGCAAGGCTCTTGCCGTCGTTTGCGTGGGTCTTGAGGATGCTTGCCAGCACACTGCCCGCCTCACGAGCCTCACCGCAGAGCTGGTCGGTCAGCAGGATGGGTTCATAGCCCAGGGCGGCGCACTCCTTAGCGGCGGCAACACACAGCTCACGGACAGAGCCATTGATGTGGGTCTCCACATTGTCCAACTCCTTGGGGGTCTCGATGTCCAGCAGAGCAGTAGCCTCAACGGAGAGGCGGATGCCGTACTTCTTGACGATGGCCTTTGCCTGCTCACAGGTAGAGGAGTCAGGATAAGCAGGGCCGGAAGCGATCATGTCCAGAGGATCACCCAGAATATCACTGAGGACGATGCTGAACACCTTGGCGGGAGCACAAGCCTGAGCGAACTTGCCACCCTTGACACCAGAGAGACGCTTACGCAGGGTATTCATCTCTACGATGTCTGCACCGGAGGCCAGAAGCTGACTGGTAACGTCCTGCAATTCTGCGCCGGGGATGAGGGGCTTCTCAAAGAGAGCAGAGCCGCCGCCGGAGAGGAGGAAGAGCACGGTGTCCTCAGCGGTCAGACCGGATACCAAATCCAAAGCCTTCTGGGTTCCGTCAAAGCTGTTCTGGTCAGGGACAGGATGACCCGCCTCACAGCAGATCACGCCGGGAATCTCCGCCTTCACATGGTCATATTTGGTGACGACAACGCCGCCGTCCACCTTGCCCAGCACGTCAACGGCTGCCTTTGCCATCTGCCATGCTGCCTTGCCGGTAGCAACCAAAACAACCTTGCCGGATTTTGCGTCAAATCCCTGCAAGGCACGGGCGACCGCCTCATCAGGGAGAACCGCCTTGATGCTGGATGCAACGATGCGGTCTGCATCCATTCTCAGAGTTTTGTTCATAGAAAAAACCTCCTTGGGAGAGTTTGAAGCGTGGAGCGTGGAGTGGAGAAAAGCAGCTGTCAAAAGCACCTTTCTCTGAAACAACCTCATGATACCACAAAAGCAAGAAAAAGAAAATCCATCTATTTACACTTCACGCTTCCTTCTCCACACTGAAAAAGGGGGTCTGGCAAATGGCGGAGTTCTGCCGATTCACCAGCCCCCTGAAAATTTTGGACTAGAAGATGTTTAGATGATTAGCGCACCATGCAAGGCTTCTTGTTATCGAACTTCCAGCCGGGGATGAGGTACTGCATACCAACAGCGTCGTTACGAGCGCCCTTGCCATAGCACTTATCCATGTACAGCTGGTGAGCCTTCATGATCTGCTCACGATCCAGCTCGATGCCCAGGCCGCCCTTCTTGGGCAGGTCGATGCAGCCATTGACGATCTGCATAGGCTCCTTGGTCAGGCGCTCACGGCCTTCCTGCCAGATCCAGTGGGTGTCAATGCCGTTCATCTTGCCGGGGATAGCGGCAGCGCACTGCACGACCATAGCCAGAGAGATGTCAAAGTGGTTGTTGGAGTGGCAGCCCCACATCAGGCCGAAGTCATTGCACAGCTGGCCGACACGGACGGAGCCTTCCATGGTCCAGAAATGGGGGTCAGCCAGAGGAATATCAACAGAGCGCTGGGCGATGGAATGATACATCTGACGCCAGTCGGTGTTAATCATGTTGGTAGCAGTTGGCATACCGCTCTCACGCTTGAACTCAGCCATGACCTCACGGCCAGAGTAGCCATTCTCAGCACCACAGGGGTCTTCGCAGTAGGCCAGAACCTTCTTCAGGTCGGGAGCGACTTCCAGAGCCTCCTTCAGAGACCAGCAGCCGTTGGGGTCGAGGTCAACACGAGCCTCGGGGAAGGCTTCCTTGATGGCGGTGACAGCCTTAACCTCTTCCTTGGGAGGCAGAACGCCGCCCTTGAGCTTGAAGTCAACAAAGCCGTACTTCTCGTGGGTAGCCTTTGCCAGAGCGACGATGGCTTCGGGAGTCATAGCCTCCTCGTGGCGCAGACGATACCAATCACAATCGGAATCAGGCTCTTCCTCATATTCCAGATCGGTCTTCTTGCGGTCGCCGACATAGAACAGATAGCTCAGGAACTGAATGCTCTCACGCTGAATGCCATCGCCCATCAGAGCGGCAGCGGGCACATCCAGGAACTTGCCCACCAGATCCAGCAGGGGAGCTTCGATAGCGGTGACAGCATGAACGCCAACACGCAGGTCAAAGGTCTGGAGACCACGAACGTCATCCTTGATGTTGGCAGCCAGCCATGCACGAACCTTGTTCATGGTCTGCTTATAGTCAACGATACGGGTACCAATCACCATGTCCTTGATATCCTCAAGAGCCTTGGTGATCTTCTCGCCGCCGGGGACTTCGCCGACACCCTCAACACCGTTGGAGTCGGTGAGGATGACGATATTACGGGTAAAATAGGGAGCGTGGGCACCGGACAGGTTCAGCTCCATGCAGTCATGACCGGCAACGGGGATAACTTCCATCTTTACAACGGTAGGGATTGCAATGCTCATTTTTGAACTCTCCTTTTCTATATCATTATGGGGAGTTAAGAAGGGGAAGGAAAGGAGTACATCAAACGCAGAAAGACGCTTTTCTCCCAAAAATAGCTGAAACGGCACATTTTAACCAAACAATCGGAGAAATAGAGCCTCTGACGGCGGCTGTGTCCTCTCTTCCTCTCTTAAAACGGGAAATCACTGTTACCGGCACCGACCTCGCCGCAGCGGACAATGGAAGCACCCATGGTCTCCAGCAGAGGCTTATAGGTGTCGAAAATCTCCTGCTTGCCACCGACCATGAAGGACAGAGTGCCGTCAATGGCCTTGGGCTCGCCGCCGGAAACGGGAGCGTCCAGCATCTCAATGCCCTTCTCAGCCAGAGCAGCAGCAACTTCCTTAGAAGCGACGGGATTGATGGAGCTCATGTCGATGAACACCTGACCAGCCTTCATGTAGTTGGCAACGCCGGTGTTGGGGGTCAGCATAACGCTCTTGACGTGGGGAGAGTTAGGCAGCATGGTCATGACCACATCGCAGGTCTCGCCAATGGTTTTGTTGTCCGCTGCGACAGCGCCACAAGCCACGACTTCCTCGACAGCAGCCTTATTCAGATCACTGACCATCAACTCGTAACCACCCTTGAGGATGTTCTTTGCCATGGGCTTACCCATAATGCCCAGACCGATGAGACCGACTTTCATAATGAATACCATTCCTTTCAAATTAATGCACTTCCCTGAAATTGAGACCGGGAAGGGCGATTTGCCTGAGTTCTTGAAGATACCCAAAGTATAAAAGTGGTTTCAAAACTTTTCAATGGTGAAAACGCCCGAAAGCCCCCTTGAAAAATCGTTGCTTTCGTAGAAACCTCAACTTGTGAAATGTTTTGATGGAACATATTTCAGGTTTGTTTCATTCATTTACTCTCTTTCACAGTGTTTCTGGTTCGGTATCTGACCTGCAAAATGAAATGGGATGAAACCTTTAGACTGTAAAATGAAACTTCGGCTGTTACGCACAAAATTTGCATCAGAGTTTTTTAGATTTTGTCGATTGTCGAAAAATGCCCTTTTCCGTTATAGTGTTGGTAAGTACGAAATACAATGTCTTTTGTACGGATTGGTTTTGTCTGAGTTCTTGAAGGCGGTTCGGATGGAATCAAAGAAAGAAGCAGCAGGATGTGATACACTCCTACGGAGAGAAGGCAAGTGCATCACACATCTGACGCTGCGCAAGAAAGGAAAAAGGAGTAATTATTATGGCAGAATCTACTCGTATGCTCCTGGGTCTGGCAATCGGCATCATCCTTATGATCGTTCTGGTTTCCAAGACCAAGGTTCACACCTTTATCGCACTGCTGCTGGCAGCAATTGTCACCGGTCTGATCGGCGGCATGATGCCCGGCGATGTGAAGGTCGTTGTGGACGGTGTTGAAACCACCAAAACCGGTATCATCACCTCTCTTCAGAACGGCTTCGGCAACACCCTCAAGTCTACCGGTATCATCATCGGTCTGGGCGTTATGATGGGCGGCATCCTGGAGGAATCCGGCGGTGCAAAGAAGATGGCATATTCCTTCATCAAGGCTGTCGGCCAGAAGAAGGAAGAATGGGCACTGGCTATCACCGGCTGGTTCATCTCCATCCCCGTTTTCTCTGACTCCGCAATCGTTATTTTTGCCCCTCTCTGCAAGGCTATGTCCACCGTTACCGGCAAGTCCGTTGTTGGTCTGGCTCTGTCTCTGGCCTGCGGCCTGCAGCTGACCCACTGCCTCGTTCCCCCCACCCCCGGCCCTCTGACTGCCTGCACCACTCTGGGCTGTGATGTCGGCTCCATGATTATGGCTGGTGCCGTGACCACCATCCCCATGCTGATCGTCATCGTCTTCTACTGCCAGTGGATCGGCAAGAAGATCTATCAGGTTCCCAACGACCAGGGCGGCTATGACCGCAAGGAGTTCAAGCAGGAATACATCAAGACCATGGAAGAGCTGAACGCCATGATCGACGCAGAAGAGCTGCCCGAGCTGCTGCCCTCCGTCGCTCCCATCATCGTTCCCGTCTTTCTGATCCTGCTGGGCACCATCGCTGGCTTCGTGAACATGAAGACTCAGTTCATCACCCTCATCTCCTCCCCCATCGTGGCTCTGGGCATCGGCACCCTGCTGGCTATCTACGGCCTGGCTATGCACGAGTCCAAGGATAAGGTTCTGAAGATCATGGACAACGCCATCAAGTCCACCGGCATGATTATGCTCATCACCGGTGCAGGCGGCTCCCTCGGCCAGATCATGAAGGACTCCGGCATCGGCAACGCTCTGGGCGAGATGGTCACTA
>JAKSQD010000003.1 GCA_024404315.1 Oscillospiraceae bacterium | reverse complement strand
TATCACTTTTGGCGAGCTGATGGTTCGTCTGCAGCCCTTCAACTATGAGCGTTTCTTTCAGGCTAACACCCTTGAGTTTACCTTCGGCGGCGGCGAGGCTAACGTAGCTGTCTCTCTGGCAAACTACGGCATGGACGCTGCTTTCGTCACCAAGCTGCCCGCTCACGCCATCGGTCAGGCTGCTATCAACTCCCTGAGACGCTACGGTGTCGATACCACGAAAATTGTCCGTGGCGGCGACCGTGTTGGCATTTACTACAACGAGAAGGGTGCTTCTCAGCGTGGCTCCGTTTGTATTTACGACCGTGCAAATTCTGCAATCCAGCTGGCTCAGCCCTCTGACTTCGATTGGGACGCCATCTTTGAAGGTGCAGAATGGTTCCATTTCACCGGTATTACTCCCGCACTGGGTGCAAATGTGGTGGAAATTTGTAAGGAAGCCTGCAAAGCCGCAAAGGCAAAGGGGCTGAAAATTTCCTGCGACCTGAATTACCGTGGCAAGCTGTGGACCCGTGCCGAGGCTCGTGCCGCAATGACCGAGCTGTGCCAGTACGTTGACGTCTGCATCTCCAACGAGGAGGACGCAAAGGACGTCTTCGGCATCGAGGCTGAGGCAACCGACATTTACGGCGGCTCTCTGAACCACGAGGGCTACAAGTCCGTAGCCAAGCAGCTGGCTGACAAGTTCAACTTCGAGAAGGTTGCTATCACCCTGCGTGAGTCCCACTCCGCATCCGACAACGGCTGGAGTGCAATGCTGTATGACGGCGAGAACTACTGCTTCTCCAAGAAGTACGAGCTGCGCATCATTGACCGTGTTGGCGGCGGTGACTCCTTCGGCGGCGGTTTGATTTACGCACTGATGAACGACTACGACACCCAGTCCGCCGTTGAGTTTGCTGTTGCTGCTTCCGCTCTCAAGCACACCATTGAGGGCGACTACAACATGGTTTCCGTTTCCGAGGTGGAGAAGCTGGCTGGCGGCGACGGTTCCGGCAGAATCCAGAGATAAAAGATTTCGTAATTTTTTCAAGTTACAGCTGTGGTGCGGTACAATAACTGTCCGAAAGCGAAAACCAAAAGCCTTCTGCGGTTAAAACCTCCGTATTTCTTAAGCGATAAAATCAAAAGAATCAGCGGTCAAGGTCAGAGATTTACTCCAGCTTTGACCGCCGATTTTTCACTTCTTTATACTTCTAAACGATGCTCTGTTTTTGGCAGAAAAATAATAAGTTACGTTAAAAGTGAAGTTTGAAACATATTGCACTACATAACAAAACTCCTTCAAATGTGACTGTTTCCACCTGCAAGCACGATGGAGTTTTGACCCTTATTTTGACCCTTAACAGGAACACGAAATAAGATATTGCATGGTAATATTAGACTAATTTTTGCTCAGATGCAGAAATAACAGAGCTATTTGCGCCCCAAAAATACAAAAGATTTTCCTTGTACAATTCGAGTCCCGCCACCGGCACTGTTTTTCTCTGGAATCCTCGGGTTTCAGAGATTTTTCTTTTTATTTGACATTATAAAGTTTAAAAATCAGAAATTATTTTAAATTTTTACAAAAATCAAGTAAAAATCATTCTCGTTTTATCGTTTCTTTTTTCTTGGACGGCATTTTTGACAGCAATTATTCATTCAGGCTATAAAGTTTATGAATGATTGGAATTTTACATCAGATTGTTAAAATGTTATCATTCTTTTGCAGGGGGATACTGCATATTTTTGTAGAAAGTGAGAAAAAGACTGTATGAAACAACCGATTTCAAACCAGCAGTTTTTGAAGGGTCTGGCGGGCGGCGCTGCTTCCATTGCCGTCCTGATGGCGCTTCAATTGGGCCACAACTATTTGCCCAAGGCTGCGTACCCTGGTTCCACTTCCGGTTCCAACGTGTCCGCTTCTGATGGTTCGGGTAATACTGCCACCGCTTCCGACTATGGCTTCGGCGGCGATGTCGCCGTTACCTTGACCTTGGACGACAAGGGCACCATCACCAATGTGGAGTTGGTGGGTGACAGCGAAACGCCCGAGGTGGGCGGCGCTGCGCTGGACACCTTGAAGCAGCAGATTTTGGACGCTCAGTCTGCCGAAATTGACGGCGTTTCTGGTGCTACCATGACCTCTACCGCCGTTAAGAATGCCGTTGCATCCGCTTTGGCTCAGGCTTCCGGCGAAGCTGTGGAGGCTGGCCCCACGCCCGAGGGGGATAACCTCTTTGTTCCCGGTACCTATGAGGGAACCGCAGTGGGCTTCGGCGGCGAGATTACCGTCACCGCAACGGTGGACGAAAACAACATCACCGATATGGTCATTGCTGGCGATCATGAAACCGAGAACATCGGCTCCTTCGCCGTGGAGATGTTGGGCGAGCAGATGAAGGAAGCTCAGACCTGCAAGGTTGACGCTCTGACCGGCGCAACCGTGACCAGTAACGCCATCCTTAAGGCCGCTTCCCAGGCGCTGACCGCCGCTGGCTGCGATCTGTCCCGTCTGCCTGACGGAACTGTCCAGATCGACCCCAACGCCGCTAAGGAAGCAACCACCCTTGACTGTGACATCGTGATTGTCGGCGCTGGCGGCGCTGGCATGACCGCAGCCATCAACGCCACCCAGCAGGGCAAGGATGTCATCCTGATTGAGAAAATGCCCTATGTCGGCGGCAACACCACCAAGGCAACCGGCGGCATGAACGCTGCTGAGACCCACTACCAGAAGGAACAGCAGATTCCCGACACCATTGAGCAGTTCATCGCTGACACCATGGAGGGCGGCCACCAGCTCAATGACATTGAATTGGTCACGAAGATGGCGCAGGAATCCTCCGCCGCCATTGACTGGCTGGATTCCATCGGCGCTCCCCTGCCCAACCTGGGCTTCTCCGGCGGCGCTACTTATTCCCGTATTCACTCTCCCGAGGATGGCTCCGGCGTTGGCGCTTACCTGGTCACTCGTTTCCTGAACGTGATGAATGACCTGAACATCAACGTCATGTACGACACCACCGCTACAGAACTGATTCAGGACGGCGGCAAGGTCGTGGGCATCAAGGCGGAGGACGCTTCCCACGAGTACACCATCAACGCTGGCGCTGTGATGCTGACCACCGGCGGCTTCGGTGCAAACGAGGACATGATTGTCCAGTACCGCTCTGACCTCAAGGGTACCGTTACCACCAACGCTCCCGGCGCAACCGGTGACGGCATCGTCATGGCGACCGCTGTGGGCGCTGCTCTGGTTGACATCGACCAGATTCAGCTGCATCCCACCGTTGAACAGGCAACCTCTATGCTGATTACCGAAGGTGTCCGTGGTGACGGCGCTATCCTGGTCAATCAGTCCGGCAAGCGCTTCACCAACGAGCTGCTGACCCGTGATGCGGTTTCCGCCGCCGAGCTGGAGCAGGAGGGTGCTTACGCCTACGTTATCTTTGACCAGAACCTGCGGGATAACCTCAAGGCCATTGAGAAGTACGTCTCCACCGGCATCGTCACCGAAGGCGCAACCATCGAGGAGCTGGCCGAGAAGATCGACATCGACCCCGCAACCCTGGCCGAGACCCTGAACACCTGGAACGCCGCAGTTGCTGCCCAGGAGGATAAGGAGTTTGGCCGTACCACCGCTATGGAAGAAGACCTGAGCGTGGCTCCTTACTACGCCATCAAGATTGCTCCCGGCATCCACCACACCATGGGCGGCATCAAGATTAACACCAACGGCGAAGTGGTCAACACCGAGGGCAAAGTCATTCCCGGCCTGTTTGCGGCAGGTGAGGTGACTGGCGGCGTTCACGGTGGCAACCGTCTGGGCGGTAACGCTGTTGCTGATATCGTTGTCTTTGGTAAGATTTCCAGCCAGAGCGCAATTGATTACGTCAACAAGTAAAACATAACAAATCAGTTTGCCATACTGTTTTGGGGAGCGGCTTCCTTCTTTGGGGGAGGCCGCTTCTTTCGCATTCGTTTTTTCGAACAAAGACGCTTGTATCCCATCCTTTTGTTGTTTATAATAACGCTTGATAGAAAAACACCCTGCGCACAGGAAAGAGGAAGAACCATGGATTTCAGAGAGCTGAATTATGTTCTGGCCATCGCAAAGCACCAAAATATCACCAAAGCGGCCAATGCTTTATACGTCAGTCAGCCCACCCTGAGCAAGTTCCTAATCTCCACCGAAAAGGAATTGGGACAAAAGTTATTTCGGAAGGTAGGGCACAAGTACATCCTGACTTATGCGGGTGAGCGGTATGTGGAGCGAGCCCATGAGATTCTACGAATCAAAAACGACTTGGACGCAGAGCTGGCCGACATCATCAAGCAGGGCGTGGGTGTGCTGAACGTCGCTTTTCCCCACATGCGCTGCACCTATATGCTGCCCGGCACATTGCCCGCCTTCCAAGCCCTCCGCCCAAACGTCAAGGTCAACGTGTTGGAGGGAAGCTCCGACGAAAATGACCGGAGACTGTTGGACGGGCGGGCGGACATCGCCTTCTATAGCAAGCCGACTACCACCCATCCCCTTTTGGAATACGAAACACTGGCCACTGAGGAAATGTTGATTTGCACCTGCAAGGATCATCCGCTGAAACAATTCGCCGTTCCCAATCCCGACAGCCGCTTCCCCAAGCTGGACCTCTCGCTGCTGGAGGATGAATTGGTCATTCGTCTGATGCCCGAACAGCGCACCCGTCAAATCACGGACGATATCATCCGCTCCAACAACCTGCACTACAACAACGAGATGTACACCAGCAACCTCCCCGCCGTAATTGAACTGGTTTCCATGGGGTATGGCGTGTCCTTTATTTTTGAAACCCACCTCCGCCACCGAGCGTCCAAGCTGCCCATTGACTGTTACAGCTTTGGCAACCCCAAAACCTGCTCTGATTTCGTGGTGGCCTATCGCAAGGAAAGTTACCTGCCCGCATACACCCGGGACTTTATCGACATCGCAAGGCAGCTCTACCAAAAGAATTAAGGTAACTGGTTTTTCCATCAAAAAGCCCCGCAAAGCCTTAGCTCTGCGGGGGAAATGGCATCAAATTTTGAAAAAATACTCACCTTACACAATGGGAAACTGCTTCTTGGGGGCGGCGTTCGTGTTGGCGGCAGCCAGCTGCACGTTGTCGCTGTTGATGGTGGCCTTGCGCAGCATAAAGCCAGGAATACCGGCAACCTGCATCAGACTGGTGACAGTGGACTGGATATAGGGGAACATCTGGTCGTAGCACTGAGCGTGAATGCTCTTCTTATCCTCGTCGGTGACGACTCCCTCACAGTTGAACACGCCGGACATCCCCACCTTGAGGTTAATCTGGTCGTTCTCGTCACGGATAACCTGACGGATTACGGCCACACAGCGGCTGTTATTCTGAACAAAGTTCACGTTGAAGGAAAAGGTGGTATTCATCTTGATTTGACCGGGCTGGTTGATTTTATTGGTAAAATGGTATTCATTCACTCTCTGCTGGGTGAGTTGAGCGGTGGCCATATTGATTTCCTCCTGAATGGTTTTTCGTTTGGGCGGAGCGCCTTATTTTTATCAGTATAACACAAAATCCCCCAATTGCAAAGGAAAAATCTGAATTTTCCGCCGACTTCTTCCCCTCTCCGGCTTCTTTGGAGCTACATGGGTACGGAAGCAGGAAAATAATACACACAACATCCCAAAACTGTTGATTTTCTTTGAGATATTGATATTTTGTAAATTGTGCCTTCGCACCGTTGCAAAAGCAGTGGAACTGTGATACACTATGTCAGCTATGAAAAATACAAAATGAGGTGTTTTCTCCTATGAAATATAAAATTTCTTCTGTGATTCTGGCTCTGACCATGATCTTTGCTCTGGCGGGCTGCTCCAGCGCCCCGGCGGATGCTTCCTCCTCCAACGGCGGCAACACCAACGCCGCTATGACCATGGTCGGTGTCTCTGTCACCGGCACTGCCGAGACCAATCCCTATGGTTCCGCCCTGGAAAGCCGCCTGAAAGAACAGGGCTATTCCGTGGAGCTGGCTTACTCCGGCAGCGGTCAGCAGGTCAAGCAAATCAGCGATATGGTCAGCGACGGCGCTTCCCTCCTGATTGTGGAATCTGAGGATGTCAACGCCGTGAAAAAGGCACTGGAATCCGTCAGCGTGGATGTCTCCGCCGTGCATGTCATCGCTCTGGATACGCCCGTTCAGTCCAGTAGCGTCAATGCCTATGTGGGTGTGGACTTCGCCGACCTGGGCAAGCAGCAGGCCGAGTATGTGGTCAACGCTTTGAAGCTGGATTCCCTGCCCGAGGAGTGCGACCCCCTGACCATCGAATTCGTGGGCGACCAGACCAGCGGCACGCAAAAGGCGCTGGAGGGTGCAATGAGCGTTTTAAAGCCCTATATGGACGAGGGAACGCTGGAAGTTCTCTCCGGCAACACCACCGCAAGCTCCATTGAGGCGGCAGACGCAAACGCCTGGGCCACCGAGCTTTTCTCCACCACCTATTTGGACACCGACCTGAACGCCGTCCTCTGCTTTGGCGATCAGCAGGGAGAAGCCGTGGTAGATGCCGTGTTCTCCAGCTATCAGGGCAACATTTTTCCCACCGTTGTCACCGCTGGCAACTCTGCCCGCTCCGTGGAATACCTCTCCAAGCATTACCTTGGCATGGTGACAACCACCGACACCAAGTCCATCATTGATAATACCATCGCCGCCGTCACCGCCATTGTCGATGCCTCCGGCAAGCCCATTCATGAGCAGCTCACCGCCGTCACCGCCATCACCACCACCGATTATCAAGCGGCTCTGTTGGACAGCGGTCTCTACACCGCCAACGACGACGGAACCTTCACCAAGAACGAAAGCAAGTAAAAGAAAAGCGAAAGGAACCAGTTTTGACGCTGGTTCCTTTTTTGAGCACTTTTATAGAAAAATGTGTGTTATTTTCCAATTCCGGTAGCGTCACGGCGGATATTGCCCACCATTCTGGCTCGCTCAGCTTCCAATTCGGCGTTTAACTTGGGGTCTTCGGTGCGGGAGGGTTCTTTCATCTCACGCATAGGCTGCTTGCCCTCCACCTGACGCTTGAAATCCCGATCCTGAAGGTACTTCTTGATAACAGGGAACAGAATGAGAACCGCTAAAGTGACCAAAACGACCACAATAAGCCAAAATTGATATTCATTCATGAGATTTCCCTCCTTTCTGTATAGTGGAAGTATAACACGACAGATGTAGTATGTCAATAGCTCTTCCTTCTTTTTTGTCCCATTTTTCGTTTTGATTTATCCACACGATAATTGAATAAGTAACAAAAAGCAGCATTTTGAGTAATATCTGAACCCCCTCCGCCTCCTTACAGTCGGCACCTCCCCAACAGGGGAAGCTTTTTTGACCCTTTTTGCCGTTATTTGGTGGGGAAGTTTGGCTCCCCTTTTGGGGAGCTGTCAGCGTTAGCTGACTGAGGGGGTTTTACTAACTCAACTCATTCAATTACCGTGGATTTATCCATGATTCTCCTTTTCATTTCTACCTTAGTATGCTATAATATCCTTCCAACCACAGGAAATGGACCGGAAAGGAACAAATATGGAACCTATGATTCTTACGCTGGCACAGGAACTGAACCAGCCGGCGCAATTTATCGAAAATGTCGTAAAGCTGGTAGACGAGGGCAACACCATCCCCTTCATCGCCCGCTATCGAAAAGAGCTTCACGGCGGCATGGATGACACCACGCTTCGCACGCTCTTTGACCGTTTGAATTACCTCCGGGGTCTTGCCCAGCGTAAGGAGGAAGTAAAAAAAGCCATCGCCAACCAGGAAAAGCTCACTCCTGAGCTGGAAAAGGCCATCAATAACGCCTCTACCCTGGCCGTGGTGGAGGATCTGTACCGCCCCTTTAAGCAGAAGCGCCGCACCCGTGCCACCGTCGCCAAGGAAAAGGGCTTAGAGCCGCTGGCAATGAAGCTGCTCATGCAGTTGCCCAAGACCACCCCCGAAGCACTGGCCAAGGACTATCTCGACCCGGAAAAGGGCGTGGAAACCGTCGCTGACGCACTGGCGGGCGCTTCTGACATTCTGGCGGAGGTCATCTCCGACGACCCCGCTATCCGAGGCGACCTGCGGGAGACCATGGCCAAACGTGGCGCTGTGGTCAGCAAGGCCGTGAAAGCGGAGGAGGACAGCGTTTACCGCCTTTACTATGACTTCCATCACCCCATCTCTCGGATGCAGGGGCATCAGATTCTGGCCATCAACCGAGGCGAGAAAGAGGGCTTGCTCAAGGTCGGCGTGGAGCTGGACGAAGACTTGGCTCTTCGGGTCATTACAAGCCGTATCCTTCGCCAGCTGAACCCCTGCGGGGAATTTGTCAAAGCCGCCGCTCAGGACAGCTACAGCCGCCTCATTTTCCCCTCCTTGGAGCGGGAGGCTCGCTCCACGCTCACCGAGGCCGCCAGCGAGGGAGCCATTCACAACTTCGCCCTGAACCTCCGCCCCCTGCTGATGCAGCCCCCCGTCAAGGGAAAAGTCACCATGGGCTTAGACCCCGGTTATGCCCACGGCTGCAAAATCGCCGTCATCGACGGAACCGGCAAGGTGTTGGACACCACCGTGGTGTATCCCACCTTCGGTGAGCGCAAGCGGAAGGAGTGCATTGCCACCCTGAAAGCCATGATTTTGAAGCACCGGGTGCAGCATTTGGCCATCGGCAACGGCACCGCCAGCCGGGAAACCGAGGCCATGGCTGTGGATTTGATTCACGAATGCGCCGCCGCCGGGCGCAAGGTCTCTTACATGATGGTCAACGAGGCGGGCGCTTCGGTTTACTCCGCCTCCAAGCTGGCCGCCGAGGAATTTCCTCAGTTTGATGTCAACCTCCGCTCTGCGGTTTCCATCGCCCGGCGGTTGCAGGATCCTCTGGCCGAGCTGGTCAAAATTGACCCCAAGGCCATTGGCGTGGGACAGTATCAACACGATATGCCTCAAAAACGTCTGGACGAAGCCCTCACCGGCGTGGTGGAGGACTGCGTGAACAGCGTTGGTGTGGACGTGAACACCGCTTCCCCCGCCCTTTTGAATCGTGTGGCGGGACTCACCGCAACCACCGCCAAAAATGTGGTGGCCTACCGTGAGGCAAACGGTGTATTTACCAGCCGAAAGCAGCTTTTAAAGGTTCCCAAGCTCGGCCCCAAGGCTTATCAGCAGTGTGCAGGCTTCCTCCGAGTGCCGGAGAGCGCCAACGTTCTGGATAACACCGGCGTTCACCCCGAATCCTACGGCGCAGCGGAACAGCTCCTCCAGCTTTGCGGCTTCACTTTGCAGGACGTAGAGGATGGTACCATCGTTTCTCTGCCCCTCAAGCTCCGTGCCCTCCAGCTGGACAAGGCCGCCGAACAGTGCGGCGTGGGTCGAGCCACCTTGGAGGACATCATCAAGGAGCTGCAAAAGCCGGGTCGAGACCCCCGTGACGAGCTGCCCAAGCCCATCCTCCGCACCGACGTTTTGGAGATGAAGGACTTGAAGCCCGGCATGGAGCTGACCGGAACCGTCCGCAACGTGATTGACTTTGGCGCTTTTGTGGACATCGGTGTCCACCAGGACGGTTTGGTTCACATCTCTCAAATTTGCGACAAATACATCAAGCATCCTTCCGAAGCCCTCAGCGTGGGCGACGTGGTGAAGGTAATCGTGCTGGACGTGGACGAGAAGAGAAAACGCATTTCCCTCTCCATCCGTCAGGCAGGGAGAAAAAAATCATGACTCAGAATGTAACACAAAAACTGGCTCCTCTTCGCTTTGTGGATGGCTTCCTTTTAAAGCTCATCGCCCTGGTGACAATGACCATCGACCACACGGCCAACGTCCTCGGCTGCGGCAAGTTTTACTGGCTGATGCGCTCCGTGGGTCGGCTTGCCTTCCCCATCTACGTTTTTTTGCTCGTGGAGGGCTATTTCCACACCAAAGACATCAAAAAGTACGCCGGGCGGCTGGCACTGATGAT
This sequence comes from Oscillospiraceae bacterium, assembly GCA_024404315.1. Classification (GTDB taxonomy): domain Bacteria; phylum Bacillota; class Clostridia; order Oscillospirales; family Oscillospiraceae; genus Onthomonas. The sequence goes on along the minus strand of JAKSQD010000003.1, from coordinate 77,288 downwards.
GGTGCTCTCTGAGCTTCCCTTTGACCTGATGTGCGCCAAGAGCTTCCCCGATCTGGCACATCAAAACGTGATGTTCACCCTGCTTTTGGGTCTAAGCGGCATCTATCTGTTGGATCACGGAACCAAATGGCTGGAAAGCAAGCTGGCGGACAAGGTAAAGCTGCAAATTTTCTCCACCCTGTTCTGTCTGGCCGTCTTCCTCGGCTGGGGCATCCTGGGCGACCTGCTAAACGTGGACTATGGCGGAGCCGGTGTGCTGTTGATTTTGGCTTTTTTTGCCCTCCGGGAACAGGTTCTTTCTCTTTTCCTGGTTTCCGCTTTTATCATGTTTTTCTTCTTCGGTACGGTGGAACTTCCGGGATTGGCCGCTTTCCTGCCCATCTCCCTTTATAACGGCAAGCGTGGGCCGATGCCCGGCGGAAAAATAGGTCAGTGGTTCTTCTATCTCTATTATCCCCTTCACATTGCCCTGCTGGTGGGTCTTGCCTCCGCAATGGGGGTAGCCAGCTACACCATTTTCTAAGCGCTCCCCACCCGAGGAGCTTTCATCCAGTTTGAAAGGAACTACTCAACGATGAGCATTGTAAAAGATCCCTCTCTGGCCGAATCCGGCCTGCGCAAAATTGAATGGGTGCGCTCTTTTATGCCCGCCCTGTCCTCCATCGAGAAGCGCTTTGAGCAGGAGAAGCCCTTTGAGGGGCTTCGTATCGCCGTTTCCGTCCATCTGGAGGCAAAAACCGCCAATTTGGGTCTGGTATTGGCCAAGGGCGGCGCTGAGGTTCACCTGACCGGCTGCAATCCCCTCTCCACACAGGACGATGTGGCCGCCGGTATTGCCTCCCTGGGCGTGGACACCTACGGCATTCACGGTGTCACCGAACAGGAGTATGAAGACCTGCTGGTCAAGACGCTGGAATGTCACCCCCACCTGATTGTGGATGACGGCGGCGACCTCATCAACCTGCTCGGCGGCAAGCGCTCTGACCTGGCAGATTGTTTGATTGGTGGCTGTGAAGAGACCACCACCGGCATTCACCGCCTGAAAGCCCGGGAGCGGGAGGGAATCCTCCCCTGCGCTATGATGGCCGTCAACGATGCCAAGGCAAAGCATTACTATGACAACAAATATGGTACGGGTCAATCCGTGTGGACGGCCATTATGGACACCACCAACTTGATTGTAGCCGGAAAAACCGTGGTCGTGGCCGGTTACGGCTGGTGCGGCAAGGGTACCGCCATGCGTGCGCAGGGCATGGGCGCAAACGTGATTGTCACCGAGGTGGATCCCTTCAAGGCGCTGGATGCCACCATGAACGGCTTCCGTGTGATGCCCATGGACGAGGCCGCCAAGTTGGGCGACATCTTCGTCACCGTGACGGGCTGCAAGGACGTGATTACCCCCAAGCATTTCGCCGTCATGAAGGATCAGGCGGTGCTCACCAACGCCGGCCACTTTGACTGTGAGGTGGACGTGGCAAGCCTGCGCAAGATGGCCGTCAAGGAGGAACTGCGCCGGGATAACATCGTGGGCTACACCCTGCCCGATGGCCGTACCCTGAACGTGGTGGGCGAAGGCCGCCTGGTCAACCTGGCCGCAGGCAACGGCCACCCCGCCGAAATCATGGACATGAGCTTTGCTGTGCAGGCTCTGAGCCTGGAATGGCTGTGGAAGCACCACGAGCAGCTGGAAAAGAAGCTGTATATTGTTCCCGACGAAATCGACGACGAGATTGGTCGTGTCAAGCTGGCCGCCATGGGTCTTGCCATCGACACCCTCACCGACGAGCAGAAGGAGTATCTGGCAGGCTGGAAAGCGTAAGCGGCTACTCTGCCCTGCATGAGGTAAACTATGAAAATTGGTTCTGTAGAACTGGAAAATCCCCTGATTCTGGCTCCTATGGCGGGGGTGACGGACTATGCCTTCCGCACCATCTGCCGGGAGCTGGGGGCAGGATATACCATTACGGAGATGGTTTCCGCAAAGGCGCTCTGCTTTCAGGATAAGAAAACCCTCCGCCTGATGGAGCTTAGTCCCGTGGAAAAGCCCGCCGCCGTGCAGCTGTTTGGCAGCGACGTGGAGTGCATGGGACAGGCAGCGGAAAAAATCATGAGCATCGTCCACCCGGATGTCATAGATATCAATATGGGCTGTCCCGTGCCCAAGGTGGCCAACAATGGCGACGGCTCCGCCCTGATGAAAGACCCCGACAAGGCCATGAAGATTGTGGAAGCCGTGCGCCGTGGGGCGGGCTGTCCCGTCACCGTCAAGACCCGAAAGGGCTGGGACAAGGGCAGCGTCAACGCCGTGGAGTTCTCTCAGGCGTTGGAAAGCGCCGGTGCAGCAGCCATTACCATTCATGGCCGCACCAAAACCCAAATGTATGCTGGCCGAGCGGACTGGGACATCATCCGAGCGGTCAAGCAGGCGGTTTCCGTGCCCGTCATCGCAAACGGCGATGTGTTCGAGCCGGAAGATGCCGCCCACATCCTCCGTTACACCGGAGCGGATGGCGTGATGATTGGTCGTGGCGCTTTTGGCAACCCCTGGCTGTTCCAGCGGGGACTGGCCGCCATCCGAGGGGAGGAGGTTCCCCCTCTGCCGCCCCTGCGGGAGCGAATGGAGGTAGCCAAGCGTCAATTTGACCTGGCAAAAGAGCAAAAGGGCGAGCACATCGCCTGTTTGGAAGCCCGGAAGCAATACTCCTGGTATCTCCGGGGTGTTTCCCATTCCGGCTACTGGAAGGAACAGATTACCAAAATTGCCACCATGGAGGATGTATCCCGCATCACGGAGGGTATTCAAAGAGAATTGCGGTGAGTTTTCCATTTTGCCCGAAGCGGAATGGCAAATCAACATTCACAACAAGGAGAGTACATTATGGCAGCAGATATGGACGAAAAAGTAGAAAAGCTGGTGGAATACCTCATTGAGGATGCCAGCAAGGACCACCGGCTGGGCAATCTCACCGTACATCTCCAGCCGGACAAACGGGTTATCATCGGTATTTTGGAACGGCTGCAAATCATTCTGTTCCCCGCCCATTTCGGCAGAAAGAAAACCGTCAGTGAGTTTGCGGTCAAGTATGAGCTGGGCAGTCTGGTGGAGGAGGTTTACACCGCCCTGGTGGAGCAAATCACCCTGGCGCTGCTCCACGCTCCCGAATACACCAACACCACCAAGCCGCAGCGCAAGGAGAAGGCCACCGAGCTGGCCGAAGCTTTCCTGGACAAGCTGGTCACGCTGCGGGAATACCTGAAAATGGACATTCAGGCCGCTTATGACGGCGACCCCGCCGCCTTTAACAAGGACGAAATCATCTTTTCTTATCCCGGCTTTTACGCTATTATGGTCAACCGCATCGCTCATGAGCTTCATCTGCTAAAAGTGCCCCTGATTCCCCGCATCATGACCGAACATGCGCACAGCGCAACGGGTATTGACATTCACCCCGGTGCAACCATTGGCCGTTACTTCTTCATCGACCACGGAACGGGCGTGGTCATCGGTGAGACCACCACCATCGGCGACCGGGTGAAGATTTATCAGGGCGTGACGCTGGGTGGTCTGTCCACCCGTGCCGGACAGGGACTCAGCGGCAAAAAGCGCCATCCCACCATTGAAAACGACGTGACCATCTATTCCAACGCCTCTATTTTGGGCGGCGAGACGGTCATTGGGGAAGGCTGCGTCATCGGCGGTAACTGCTTTATCACCAGCTCTGTGCCAGCGCATATGCGTGTCAGCTTCCAGAACCCCAAGCTCACCTACAAGCCGGACGGCTTCGCCGTCACCGACCAGAGCCAGGACTGGGACTGCGGCAAGGGCGAGAAGTGCGAAGGTTGTAAATTGAGACAGAAATAAGCAAAAAGTGCTTTACCCCTCCTTGGAAGAGTAAAGCACTTTCTTTTTTGTCTCTATCCCTCACTGACACAAAGCGTGAAAGTGAGGAGCTTGGGGGTTCTTGTCTGACCCAAATCCTCAGCGGACACGGATAATCTTAGCGGGGCACTTAGCAGCGCACTTGCCGCAGCCAACGCACTTGCTCTGGTCGATGTGGGCAATGTTGTTGGCAAGGGTGATAGCGCCTTGCTCGCACTGTCTCACGCACAGACCACAGCCCAGGCAGCCAGCATCACACTCGGTTTTGACGAGTGCGCCCTTCTCCTTATTGCTGCACTGAACCGCAAAGATGGAGGTGTCGGGGAGGAGTTCAATCAGCTTCTGGGGGCAGGCGGCCACGCACTTGCCGCAGGCCATGCACTTGGAGCGGTCCACCTTGGCCACGCCGTCCACAATGTGGATGGCATCAAAGGGACAGGCCTTGACGCAGCTGCCGTAGCCCAGACAGCCGTGGGTGCAGTACTTGATGCCCTTACCGGGAAGGACAGCGGCTGCCTCACAGCTCTCAATGCCGACATAGTTGCACTTGGTCTTCATCACGTCGCAGGTACCGGCACACTTGACGAAAGCCACGTTGCGGGGGCCGGTCTCGCCACCGGCGACACCCATGATGGCGCTGATCTTTTCTCCGCAGGCAGCGCCGCCCACGGGACAGCCGTTGACAGGAGCTTCGCCACGGACGATAGCAGCGGCCATAGCGTCGCAGCCAGCCTGTCCGCAAGCGCCGCAGTTGTTGCCGGGCAGGCACTCACGGACGGCGACCTCACGGGGGTCGGTCTCCACCTTGAAGGCTTCGCCGGCAAAGACCAGCATCATACCGACCAGCAGTCCCACGACTGCCAGAACGATCACACTAGCGATAATCATACTCATTTTTGTATGCCCTCCATTAGCCCAGATTCAGGCCGCCGAAGCCGCAGAATGCGATAGCCATGAGGCAGGCGCTCAGCAGCACGATGGGAGCACCCTGGAAGGGAGCAGGAACGTCGTTGTCCTGGATGCGCTCACGGATACCAGCCAGCAACACAATGGCGATGGTGAAGCCCATAGCGGTACCAAAACCGGCAAAGATACTCTGGAAGAAATCATAGCCATTGGTCACGTTGGTCAGAGCCACGCCCAGCACGGCGCAGTTGGTGGTGATGAGGGGCAGATAGATGCCCAGAGCGCTGTGGACAGCGGGAGCGGCCTTCTTCAGGAACATTTCAACCACCTGAACTAGGGCGGCAATGACCAGAATAAAGACGATGGTCTGCAAATAGTCCAGACCCAGAGGAGACAGGACGTAGGTGTAGATCAGGTTGGCCACGCCGGAGGCGATGGTAATCACGAAGATAACCGCACCGCTCAGGCTGGCGGCGGTTTTGAGCTGCTTGGACACGCCCAGGAAGGAGCAGAGGCCGAGGAACTGATTCAGAACCACGTTGTTGACCAGCGCAGCGGTCAGAATAATCATTGCTAACGAAGTCATGCGTTCTCCTCCTTCTTGCAGCTCTTACCACAGGTAGCGCAGCAGCCGTCACAGCCCTCAACCTTGTCGTTGGCAGCGGTGGAGATGCTTGCACCATTCATGATTGTGATGATGATAGCCAGCACCAGGAAGGCGCCGGGAGCGCTGGTGATGATGCTGATGGGCTGATAGAAGCTGGGCATCACCTGGAAACCAAAGGCCGTGCCATTGCCGAACAGCTCACGAGCCAAGCCGATGATGGTCAGGGCGATGGTGAAGCCGAGACCCATACCGATACCGTCAAAGACGGAGGAAACGGGATCGTTCTTGGCGGCGAAGGCCTCAGCACGACCCAGAATGATGCAGTTGACGACGATTAGGGGAATGTAGATGCCGAGGGCAGCGTACAGAGAGGACACAAAGGCCTGAATCAGCAGCTGCACAACGGTAACGAGAGAGGCCACGATGACGATATAGGCGGGCAGACGCACCTGATCGGGGATGATCTTGCGCATGAGGGAGATGATGAAGTTGCTCATCACCAGAACACACAGGGTGGAAACACCCATGCCCAGGCCGTTGGTGGCGGAAACGGTCACTGCCAGAGTGGGGCACATACCCAACATCATGATAAAGATGGGGTTTTCTTTGACGATACCGTTATAGATTCGTTCCATATTGCTATTCATAATTCAAACCCCTCCTTACTTCAAATTGTTGTTGTAGAAATCAATGGCGGCGTTGACACCATTGGTCACGGCCTTGGAGGTAAAGGTAGCGCCGGAAACCTGGTCGATCTGATCGTTGAGGGTGATGGTTTCAGCGGGAATACCAGCGAACTGTGCCTTCCATTCAGGCTCATCCGCACGCATACCCATGCCAGCGGTCTCATTGATCTCAGTGAACTGGAGGCCGGTGATGGTTCCCTCGGTGTCGAAGCCGACAGAGAAGACAATGTTACCATCGAAGCCCTCGCCGTTGGTCACGCTGACAGCGTAGCCCACGGGAGCACCGGAAGCGTCATAACCCACAACAGCCTCGTTGATGGTGCTCTTGCCGTATGCCTCTGCGGAAGCCTCCACAGCAGCGGTCACAGCGGAATCATAACCAACGGAGTCAGCGCCGGGCATGACCTCCACATAGGAAGCGGCGTTAGCGGCCAGCTTCTGCTGCTCGATGATGGGAGCAGTGACAAAGTTGACAACGGCCAGAGCCACGCCAGCAATGAGGGTGATGATGGCCAGAGTAGCGGCAGCCTTGGGAATCTTGGGCTTGGGCTTCTTCTGGTTATCGCCCACGCCGAAGGGCTTGGGAATGGAAATCAGGTCAATCAGAGGCACACACAGGTTGCCCAGGATGATGGCATAGCTCACGCTGTCGGGTGCGTTGCCGTAGATGCGGAAGATAGCGGTCAGGAAGCCAACCAGCACGCCATAGATGGCCATGCCACGGCCAGTCATGGGACTGGTGACGGGATCGGTAGCCATGAACAGAGCGCCCATCAGAACGCCGCCGCCGCAGATATGAGCGATGAGGAACATGGGGTCGAAGCCATGGCCGCCGCCCAGGATCATGCAGACGACAAAGGAACCGATGTAGCTGACGGGGATGTGCCAGGTGATGGTACCATTGATGAGCAGGAAGATACCGCCCACCAGCAGAGCCGCACCGGAAAGGCCGATGACGCCGGAGTTAAAGCCCAGGAACAGGTCCGTGACAGAAACCACGGAGCCATTGCCCATCTGGGCCAGAGGAGTGGCGGAGGAAACACCGTCCACGGCGTAGTTTGTCATCACAGTGCCGAAGGACAGCAGCAGGAAGCAGCGGCCTGCCAGGGCGGGGTTCATGAAGTTCTGACCCAGACCGCCGAAGGCGCACTTGACGAACAGGATAGCGAACAGAGCGCCCAGGTAGGGGACGTACAGGGGCACGGAGGGAGGCAGCACCAGACCCAGCAGCAGACCGGTGACAACAGCAGAGCCGTCGGTCAGGGAGTTGGGACGATGTGCGATGTAGTCAAAGATGAACTCCGTCATCACGGAGGTCAAAACAGCGGTCGCAATGACCAGGAAAGCGTGCAGACCGAAGAACCACACACCGAAGAGGGTAGTGGGCATCAGCGCCAGCACCACGTCAAACATCACCGAACCGGTGGTGAGACGACTCCTCACATGAGGGGAGGAGGAAACATTCAGTAAACCGTTCATTTTCCAACCTCCTTATTTCTTGGCGGCGGCAGCCGCTTTTTGTGCCATGATTTCCTTCTTGGTCAGCTGGAACAGCTGCGTCAGAGGACGCTTGGCGGGACAGATGAAGGTGCAGGAGCCGCAGGCGATGCAGTCCAAACCATGGATTTTCTCATACTTGGCGTAATCCTTGCGCTGACCGGCAACAGCCATCTGCTGAGGCACCAGACCGACGGGGCAGACACGGACGCAGCGGCCACAGCGGATGCAGTTGGTCATCTGCTCAAAGGCCTTCTCCACGGGGTCTTCGGTCATGCAGACCAGAGCGTTATAGCTCTTAGCAATGGGACGGTTCAGGCTGGTGATGGCCATGCCCATCATGGGGCCGCCGATGATGACCTTCTTGGGCTGAGTCTTCAGGCCGCCAGCGGCCTCCAGCAGCTCGGAAATGTCGGTGCCGATGCGAACCATGAAGTTGGCGGGCTCGGCAACTGCGTCACCGGTGACAGTGAAGCCCTTGGAAACCAGAGGCTCATTGCAGCAGACAGCGTGATAGATGGCGGTGAGGGTGGCAACGTTGTCCACGATGCAGCCCAGGTTTGCGGGCAGGTCACGGGACTCCATCTTACGGTTGGTGACGGCGTGAACCAGGTTACGCTCGCCGCCCTGGGGGAACTTGGTATGCAGCGGCATAATCTCCATGTTGGATTCACCAGAGATGGCGGCCTGCATTGCCTTGATTGCCTCGGGCTTGTTGTCTTCAATGGCGATGATGCCCTTGGCGTGGGGGAACAGCTTCTGAACGACCTTGATGCCAGCCACAATCCAGTCAGAGTGCTCAATCATCAAGCGCTCGTCGCAGGTGATGTAGGGTTCGCACTCTGCGCCGTTGGCGATGATGTAGTCGATCTCCTCGGGGTTCCTGGGACGCATCTTGACGTGGGTGGGGAAGCCGGCGCCGCCCAGACCGATGACACCAGCGTCCATGATTTTCTGGATGATCTCGTCGTTGGTCATGCTTGCCCAATCGTCGTTGGGGACACCGAAGCCGGGAACGGTGTCGAACTTGCCGTCATTCTGGATGACGATACACTGCGCAACGACACCGGCGGTGGTCATACGAGGCTCAATGGCCTTGACCTTACCGGAGCAGGAGCTGATGATATTGGCAGAGATAAAACCATCTGCCTTTGCGATAATCTGTCCAGTGAGGACGGGGTCATTCTTCTTGACAACAGGAACAGCAGGCTTGCCGATGTGCTGGCTCAAGGGGAAGACGAGGTCGCCCTTGGGCTCATAAAACTGAATCGGCTTACCCTGGCTGAGTTCCTTCATGCCGGAGGGATGGACACCGCCCCGGAAGGTTTTTGTTCTCATTGGGTATCTCCTTTCCCTGACTCTGGAAGTGTTCTGTCCCATTTTTCTGATGAAAACGGTTTTTTCTCTTTCAGAGCCTATTTTTCTCATAAAACAGAGTGGGGAAGTAATATTTTTGAAACAACCGGAGCCAACAACCGCCGGAAAGAGCGCTCCGGCTCCGGCCTGTTCCAGCAGGGGGATGGGGTGTGAAACAGGCCGGATTGGGAGGTCTCGTTTCAAGTCGGATGACTCGGCTCTGGCTGTTGCAAACGAAAGAGGATTAGAGGTGTGCCACCATCTTAGCTGCGTGACGACCAAAGGTCATGGTACGGCCACAAGCCAGACCGGTGAACAGGTTGGGATAGTTGGTAGCGAAGAAACCGCCGGTGCAGTCGCCGGTTGCCCACAGACCCTCGATGACGGAGCCGTCCTCACGGAGAACCTGCATATCAGGGTTGATACGGCAGCCGTCCAGAGTGGTCAGATGCCATGCGCCGGTGCGGATGCCATAGAAGGGAGCGGTGTCCACGGGGGTCAGGCGGTGCTTTTCCTTGCCATAATCCTCATCCACGCCCTTTGCACACAGCTCGTTATAGCGCTTGACGGAAGCGACAAAGTTATCAACGGGGATATTCAGCTTCTCAGCCAACTCCTCCAGGGTGTCAGCCTTCTGGAGGTAGCCCATTTCCAGATGGGAATTCTCGCCTTCGGTCATTCCGCCCCAAACATAGTCATAGGGCATGTTGGAAATAGCGCCATTATCGAAGGGGAACAGACGGCAGCATCCAACCTCGTCGAACTGCTCGCAGTACTTCTTGTTGTTTGCGTCGAAGATGTCGCAGTAGGTGTGATTGGGCTGCATATACATGGAGTGCAGCATGAACTCATAGGGGCCAGACTCGTTGCAGAAGCGCTTACCGTTCAGGTTGACCTTCAGGAAGGGCTGCTCACCGAACCAATACCACTTGCCGTTGGTCTTGTAGCCAGCGGTCTCGGTGGGCAGGCAGGAAGCACGGTTGAACATCATGGACATATGGGTGGGATCCATCTTGGAGCCTGCCCACAGCATGGCCTTGATGCCGGAGCCGTCGGCCTTGGAGCCGATGGGCACGTTAATCTTCATCTCCATGGTCATGGGCTGGAGAGCAAGCATCATGTCGGTGTTGGTGGCATAGCCGCCGGTTGCCATGATGACACCCTTGGAGGTGTTGACCTTGATATACTTCTCGTCGGTCAGATCCTGAGCGATGAAGCCAGTGACCTTGCCGTTGTCGTCCTGCACCAGCTTGACCAGCTTGGTCTGGAACTTCCAAGTAACGTTGCCGGTGGCATCGCAGAAGTCCATAAAGGTGGAGTTGGTGGTACAGTCCTCGGGAGCCTTGTCGGTCTTGTGGGGGGAGTGGCCGGTGGAATAAGCCTTGTCACGGCCAGGGTCATTGATGTTACCAATGCCGCCCTCATGCTGCATATACCAGTTGCCGGTGGCCTCCATCAGGTCGGACAGCCACTCCACCAGCTCGGCGGACTCGTTCGCCCAGACCTTAATCAGGTCATAATCCACATAGCCGGAGGCATAACGCACGATGTCCTCCATCGCCTCCATCTTGTTGATCTCCTGCTCGGGGAACTTCTTGATGGTTTCCAGCTGATAACGGGAGCCGATGGCACCGATGTCCTCACGGATACCAGTGGGAGTCTCGCCCATCTCGACGACGAGAACCTTTGCGCCCTCCTCAGCAGCGGTCATGGTCGCAATCCAGCCGCCGGTACCGCAGCCGATGACGGCCACTTCGGTGTCGATGGTCTCCTTGACATCACCGTCAGCGATTTCGGGAGCCTCACCCAGCCAGTCGGAGCTGGCGGGCTTGCTGCTCTCGCCCAGAATGTAGGCTCCGCCGGATGCCTGAGAGATACAGTCAGCAGCAGCAGCCTTAACAGCGTCAGTTGTAACGGTTGCGCCAGAAATAGCGTCGATGTCAGCCGACTGCATCTGCATGATTGCCTGCTCCAGCTCAGCAGCTGCCTTTCCGCCGATGTCGGGGGTCTCACCGGTGGTGTCGATCTTGACGGCGGTGATGCTCTTCTCGTCGAAGGTCATCTCCACCTTGCACTCGGAAGCGATGCCCTTTGCGGAAGCGGTGTAAGTGCCGGGGGTGTAGGTCAGACCAGTGCCTGCGCCCTCAGAGGGAGCGGGAGCGGCCACGCCAGCGGCTGCTGCGCCGGTCTTACCACTGTCACATGCGTTCAGAACGCCCAGAGCGACCACGCTGGCCGCACCTGCTGCCATGCCTTTGATAAAGTCACGACGGGAAATTGCCTGTTTTGCCATACTTTTTTCTCCTTTATCGTTCAAAAATACCTCTTGGATGGTCGGCCTGAACCAGCTTGGAGGGCAGCAAAAGAAGCCTCCCAAGCTGTCGCGGTGTCCACGCCGCCTTTCCTAAACCGGAGCACCTTGAGCAGAGATGCCCCGGAACAAGAGCGGTTTCTATCCTCCTCTCCCGTCCGATTAAGAGCCTATCGTTGACAGGAAAGGATGGGCAAGCGCAAAACCGGTTGCGTGAGCCGATTTTTCTCTTGCTGAGAGTCTGTTTCTGATTGGTCGATGTCAGTCTTCTTCCTCGTCCGAATCCTTTTTCTCTGCCTTGGTTTCATCCTCCGCCATGCCTTCCCGGAAGTTTTTGATGCTCTTGCCAAACATCTTGGTCAGCTTGGGAATCTGGGAGGGGCCAAAGAGGATCATCAAGATGGCCAGAACAATCAGCAATTCAGTAGGTCCGAGTCTCATTTGTTTTTTCTCCTTTTTGTGCTGAAAAATCGCAAATTGCGGAACAGTCTCTAAAGTAGAATGGTAAAACGGGAAACGAATTGTCCCCCGAAAGAAAAAAGCGCCCCACGGCAAAATGGGACGCTCACCGCTATGGAACCCTGCACTGAGGCAACTTGTGCATCAGGCAATTTGTTCACAGTTTATTCATTTTGCAACCTCCATTATAAAAGCAAACCACCTGTTCGTCAATAGTCACATGTTCGTTTTTTTAACAATTTACCCGATAAATCTACAAAACCAATCGGTTAGCGTTGTGCAACTTTTGTCACTTTCTCCCTCATTTTGACAGACTCAAAACGGTAATGTCACTATCTGACGTTACCATCCCTTTCAGACCCTCGGTGACATAAATCTTCTGGTTGCTGTCAATGAAAATGGCCTGGAACTGGTCGTGATGGCTGCGCCAATAGTCCGCTGCGTGCTCCAAGCCCATGATGTAAAGGGAGGTAGAAAGGCCATCGGCCAGCATACCATCCTGAGAAACGATGCTGACAGAGAGCAGGTCTCCGTCCACCGGATAGCCCGTAGCGGGGTCAACGATATGCTGATAAGTGAGGCCGCTCTCTTCGTCTACAAAGAACCGTTCATAGCCGCCCGAGGTAATCACGGCGGCATCCGCCACCTCCACCACAGCGGCAATACCGCCCTCTACGGCTCCGGGCTTTTGAATGCCCACCCGATAGTAAGAGCCGTCCGGCTTGGTGCCCAGGCAGTGAACATTTCCGCCCAGAGAGATGATACCGGAGGTCACGCCAGCGGCCTGAAACTCCTCCATCACCCGCTGCGAGGTGAAGCCCTTGGCGATACCGCCCAGATCAATGGCCTGCCCCTCATCCAGCGTGAGGGTGCGGGCGGCGGCATCGAAGCTCAGGCGGTCGGCTCCCACTTTGGTGAGGGTATCGGACAGCTCACGCTCGGTGGGAACATGATAATTTTCCGTGGTGAAGCCCCACAGCTCCATCAGGGGATAGACCGTGATATCAAAAGCGCCATCGGTTTCCTGATACAGCTCCAGGGATTTTTCCACCATGGCGGCGGTGTCTTGGGAGAGGGTCAGGGAGCCTTTTTCGTTTACCTGTGAGATTTCACTGGTCTCCACCCCCACACTGAGCAGGTCATTGAGGCGGAGAATCTCCTTTTCTGCCTCCTCCAGCGCCGCTTCTCGGGCTGTTCCATAGGCGGTGAGGGTCATAAAGGTATCCATGCTTTCCACATAGACCGAGGATTTTTCCAGATCCTCCGCCGTGGGCTGGGGCTTGGGACGCTCCACCGGCTTGCCAGCGGAACAGCCGGTCAGCAGGAGCGCCATGACCAACAGCAAAGAAAGTCTTTTTTTCATCGAATCACCTTTCTTGTTCGGAATCAGGAATGACCAAGTGGTGCGGGCAGTCGTTTTAGCGTCTCATAGCTGATAATACCGATGACAGCACCGGCAGCAATGCCGCTGACCCAGAGCACCAGCAAATAGGACACAATCTGCCAGGTTTCCAGCAGAAGCATGGCAACGAGAATCTGCCCCACGTTGTGGAACACGCCACCCGCCACGCTCACGCCGAGCATGGAGAATTTCTCCGTTTTTTTCAGCAGAATCATGACGATTCCAGACAGCATTCCCCCGGCCATGGCGTAAAACAGGCTGAACGCATTGCCAAAGGTCATGGACACCAGCAAAATACGCACAAAGTTGACGGCCAGCGCCTGTTTCCAGCCCATGCGGTAGAGGGCAATGAGCACCACCACATTGGTCAGACCCAGCTTCATGCCGGGCACGGCAAAAAAGGCAGGCACCAAGGATTCCAGGTAGCTCAACACCAGCGCAAGCGCCGTCAGCAGGCCGTAATCCGCAATTTGTCGGGTTCGTTGCTTTCTCATGTTCTTTCCCCTCTTCACAATCCGCCACGCTTAATTGGTCACGCCGTCTAAGGCCAGCTCATCGTTACCGGAAATCTCCACCACCACAGCATTGGGCAGACAGATGATGCTCTCCCCGGCATATTTGATTTTTCCCTGCTGAACGCAGAGTTTATCGGGGCAGTTGGCCTCCTCCATCCACACCACGCCTTTTTCAATATGGAGGATATTTTCTCCCCCCTGTCCGTTTTCAATGGGAACGATCAGGGTTTCCGAGAGGGCATACTGTCCCCGCACCTCGCTGCCATAGCGGATGACCACCATTCTGCCGTCTCTTCGGGAGAGCGTCAGCACCAAGGCCAAAACGCCAGCGACGACCAGCAGCCCCGCAATGAGCAGAATATCATTTTTGCGGATGGATGCTTTCATGTTTTTTCTCCCCCATTCGAACTTATCCCCCATTATATCCAATCCGTTCCGTTTTTTCAATGGTTCGTTTTTGCCGATCCCAACAAAGAAAAAAAAGGTCTTGAACCGTTCGCCGCCCTGCTCCCATCGAGAGCAGGGAAAGCTGATTCCAAACCTTTTTTACGTCATTCCGCCAGGGTCAGACTGAACCGAAATTCCGTGATACCGTCCTCACTGGTGACGGTAATGGTTTCCTTGTGGTTGTTGAGGATGGTTTTGACGATATACAAGCCCAAGCCCACGCCCTCTTTGTCCAGGCTGCGGGAGCGGTCACTCTTGTGGAAGCGGTCAAAAATCATGCTCAGTTCCTCGGGCGGGATGGTCTCTCCCTTGTCCCGGACGGAAATCCACGCCTTGTTGCCCTTGGGCTGGATGGAAACGCCCAGGAAAGACCCCGGCTCGGCAAATTTGATGGCGTTATCCAGCAGGTTATAGCACACCTGCGTGATGGCATCGGGGTCTCCCCAGACCATCACGTCCTGGTCGGGGAACTGTGCGTCCACGTCCAGACCCCGGCTGGTGATTTTCCGTTCCAGGCTGATGAGCACCTGGGCAAAGGTCTCTGTGATGTTAAACTGGCTCTGGCAGAGAACCTCCTGCTCCCGGGCGGAAAGCTGACTCATATCCAGCATACGGCGCACCAGGCGGCTCAGGCGGCGGGTTTCCTCCGAGACGACCTGCAAGCACTCCCGCTGCTGCGCCGGAGGAATGGTTCCATCCAGAATGCCATCCGTGAAGCCGGAAATGGTGGTCATGGGGGTTTTCAGCTCGTGGGAGATGTTGGCCACGAACTCCTGACGACGCTGCTCGGCGCTGGCGATGGAGTCCGCCATGACGTTAAAGGCACGAGCCAGCTGCTCCACCTCTTCGCTGCTCTGCTTTTCCTCGGCTCGGAGGTCATATTCTCCCATACCGAAGCGGTTGATGATGTCGGTCAAGTCCCGGAGGGGCTGAATCTGCTGGCGGGTGCTGAAATAGCAGGAAAACCAGGCGATTATCAGCACTGCGGCAGCGGTGAAGCCAAAAATCACCCCAAAGCTGCGCCACATACGGGTGAGATTTTCCGTGCTGGCTGTGACAAAAACATAACCGGCTACCTGTTGCTGGTACACAATGGGCATAGCCACCACAAACTTGGAGTGGCCATAGATGCCCAAATCGCTCATGGTCTGATAGCCGTCATCGTCGATGCCTCGGAGAACCCGGAAGGGCACCTGCCTTCTCTGAGGGCGCTCCTCCATGTTCTCCGGCTCATCGCTGTATAAGATTGCACCATTCTCATCACAGATGACTACTTCGGCATTGGCAGTGGAGGAAAGATAAGCAAAGGCATCATGGGTTTGCAAATCTTCCATATCAAAGCCCTGCTCCAAGAACATGGTGGTCACATTGGCGATGAAAACCGCGTTGGTATCCAGCGTGTTTTTGGTCTCCCGAACCGCAAAACGATAGGTCAGCGCCAAAAAGGACACGCCCAGCATGAGAAAGGAAATGAGAATCATGCCAGCGGTGAGCAAAAAGTGCCGCTGGTGAATGGAACGCAGATTCATATCCAACCTCAGCCCAGCAGCTCAAACTTATAACCCACGCCCCAGACCGTTTTCAGGCTCCACTTGGGAGAGACGTTTTCTAGCTTTTCCCGCAAGCGCTTGATGTGAACGTCCACCGTGCGGCTGTCGCCGAAGTAGTCAAAGCCCCACACCTCGTCCAAGAGCTGATTGCGGGTGAACACCCGGTTGGGCGAGGAGGCCAGATGGAACAGCAGTTCCATCTCCTTAGGCGGGGTATCCACCCGCTTGCCGTCCACCAGCAGCTCGTAGGAGTCCATATTGATGACCAGCTTGTCAAAGGAGAGCTTCTTCTCCTCCACCTCACCGGTATCAAAGCGACGCAGAACCGCATGAATGCGAGCCAAAACCTCCTTCATTTCGAAGGGTTTCACGATATAGTCATCTGCACCCATTTCCAGGCCGTTCACCTTGTCCATGGTTTCGCCCTTGGCGGTCATCATGATAATGGGGGTCTTGTTTCTCTCCCGAATCCGTTTGCAGACCGCCCACCCGTCCATGACGGGCAGCATGATATCCAGCAGCACCAAATGGGGCTGGAACTCATCAAACAGGGTCAGCGCCTTACCGCCGTCGGGGGCAATGGTGGTCTGATATCCCTCTTTTTCCAGGTACAGCTGGAGCAGCTGGGCAATGTTGCTCTCGTCCTCAACGATAAGAATTTTTAAAGCCATAATGTTCCCTCTCTTCTAAAATAGGATGCTTTTCCCTTTTATTTTACACCGACGATTTCAGAAAGGATGAATTTTCTGTAAATCACAGCCCGTCCATTGTGGATCACCGCCTGACAGCAGCGGTTCAGCTCCGCCGGGAGGCGGTGTGGCTTCTCCTGCCAGATGAGCCGGGACAAATCGGTCAGGTAGGCGGTGAGCCGCCCCGTGCTGGCGCTCTCGTCGTAGGCCGCCAGACGCAGCAGCAGGGCTTTTTGGCTGGGTGTCCAAGTCCGTGCTGTTTCCGCTCGGTTTTCCAGCGTTCTGAGGCGTTCTTCGGTGACACGCACCAACCAGCCGGGATTTCCCTCGTCCTGCCGGGCGCAACGCTCCGGGCTGGCTTTTTTCCCGGCAAAGACCCAGTCACCGGGGTGGATGGCGGCGGGAAAGTCGATGGACACCGGAGGAAGCGGGGGCAATTCCTCCCACTCCAAGGGATGCTGCGCTGCCTCGTGGAACCACGCTTCCCGCAGCGTGAAGTTGAAAAAACCGCCCTGACAGGTGACGCTTTCCAACCAGGTGTGGGAAAGATTCTGTTGCGTCAGCAGACCTTCCCCGTCCAAACGGAGGGCACGGGGGGTGGGATTGGCAATGGTTCCCCTGGGCGAAAGGCGGCTCTTCACCGGGCAGGGGCGACCGATGGCCGCCGCTATCACCTCATCCGCCTGCTGACAGGCGGTTTCCAGCAGTTTTTTCATGGTCACTGGGAGACAGCGCTCTCTCGAACCTTCAAATGGATGTTGTTCTCACCGGCCAGTTGATGGTCAATGTCGATGGCATAGCGGACGTGGATTTCCCCGCCGTGCTCGTTCAGGCTGGACTCCACCACCCGGGAGAAAACACCAATTTCCAGCTGTCCATAGGGGGTATCGTAGAGGGACAGATGGCGGATGCCCTGTTCAAAGACCATTTCGGAGGTGGTCGTGCCGGTACGGGTCAAAACAATGCGACCCGGGCGAACCTCAAAGCTGGTGAGGGTGCCTTCCATGCCGGTCAGCTCGCTCTCTTCATAGGAGAGGTGGTAGCCGTAGGGTGTCACGTTCAGCTTGCCGTTGGTGGTCAGCTCAATGCTGTCAGGATTGATGTCCTCGTATTCCTGAAGGCCGAGAATGGAGATCATAACATCCTTGGAGGTGCTGGTATTCATAGGTAAAACCCCTTTCTGTGGGTAAAAAGGTCAATTCAAATCGGCTTCTGTAATGATATAACAGGAGCGTGCCAAAAACAAGAGGAAACTGCGGCACGACACGAGAATCTTTATTTGACAAGCTCTGCCTGCGCTGTTACAATAAATCCATCTGATCCAATCACAGGGAGAAAACTATGAATTACGCAGTGATTCTTTCCGGCGGCATCGGCAGCAGGATGCGGGCGGACGGCTACCCCAAGCAGTATATGCACGTCGCCGGTAAGCCCATCCTCTTCTATCCACTGGAAACCTTTGATAAAACCGAATGTGTCGATAAAATCATCATTGTCGCCAACGAGGTCTGGCAGGAGGACATCCGCAAGTGGCTGGACGAATACCACATCCAAAAATTCGACCGCTTCGCCGACCCTGGCGACAGCCGCCAGGGTTCCATCCTCAACGGCCTGCTCGCCTGCATGGAAACCTCCACCTCCGACGAGGACAAGGTTATCATTCATGACGGCGTGCGCCCTCTGGTCAGCAGCGCCCTCATCACCGAGTGTTTCCGTCAGTTGGAGGAGCACGACGGCTGTATGCCCGTCATCTCCATCAATGACACGGTGTACCAGAGCTTCAACGGCTCCAGCATCTCCACCCTGCTGGATCGCAGCACGCTATTCAAGGGTCAATCCCCGGAATCCTTCCACCTGAAAGCCTTCACAGAGCTGAACCGCAGCGTCACCAAGGAAGAGCTCAACGCCACCCGAGGCACCAGTGAGATTGCCTTCCGCCACGGCATGGACGTGGCTCTGATTCCCGGCGAGGACACCAACTTCAAACTGACCACTCCCGCAGACATGGCTCAGTTTGAGTCCATCGTCAGCGGCCAGGCAAACAAAATCCTCACCAGCAAATAAGAGCCTTTTTGTCAGGAGACCAACAAAAAAGCGGACGCTTGCAGGGCATCCGCTTTTGTCTGTTTTGCATTGCTTTTCCGGTCAGACCTGGCCGCTCTCCTGGAGGTAATGGAGGAAGCATTCACAGCCCTCCACGATGTCGGAATAGGCGGTGGTAAAGTTCCCGCTATACCAGGGGTCGTCAATGTCCCGGGGACGGCTGGAAAAATCCAGCAGGCGCATGATTTTATGCTGCGGGTCTTTGGAGATAATCCAGCGGAGGTTGCGGATGTTATACTGCTCGGCGCAGAGCAGATAGTCAAACGCCTGATAGTCCCGGCTGCGAACCTGGCGGGCAGCGTGTCCGGCGCAGGAGAGGCCGTGGCGAGCCAGCTCCCGGCGGGCGGGGGGATAAACCCCGTTTCCGATTTCTTCCGTGCTGGTGGCGGCGCTTTCAATGTGGAATTTGTGGGAAAGGCCCTGTTTTTCCACCATGTCTTTGAAAATAAATTCCGCCATCGGCGAGCGGCAGATGTTGCCGTGACAAATGAATAATACTTTTATCACCATAAAAATCCTCCTCAGATGCCTCATTTTGCCCCATTTTGCAAAGGTTTTTGGCATCTTACCATCATTCACACTATTTCCGATCATGTAGAGAACTACGCAAAATGAGGCAAAATAGTGCAAAGTGTAAAAGTCGATAGTAGTCAAGTAGTAGTCAGTTAAGGGGGTGCAGACTACTGAACAATTTAACGATTACTTTGTATAGGGGGGTGCATAATCAGTTTTCGATCTTAAACTGCTCACCGTCCGGCAGCGTAAAAGACTGCTCAAACTTCACGCCCAGGGCATCCGCTATCTGCTTTATTTCATCAATCGTTAGGGTATCACGCTGAAGCTTCTCATATAAATTTTGCCTGGTTTGTCCTATACGTCTTGCAAGCTCAGCGAGACTGATATTCTGTTTCTTGCATAATTCCCTGATTAACTCTGCAGTTGCCATGCTTTTCCCCTTTCAAACTCAGCTACCATTGTAACCCAAATGGTTGCGCTTTTCAAGATAAGAAAAAAGACGAACTGTGTGACAGAACACAGTTCGTCTTTTGGTACAGCCAGTGCAGGAACATAGGTGGCAGAAGATTAAAACTTTGGAAAGAAAGAGAAAGATGGAGTAATTAAGAAAAATCAGGAGAACCGCACCGGCTGTATTGCTGTCAATCAGTCAGTCCATGCGGACTTATCCGTGAAGTGAATGCCGTTCCAGTAAATGCACTTCTTCATGATGGTTTCGGGCATCAGCTCAACGCCCTCCAGAGCCCACTTTTTGTACTCCTCAAAGCCCACACGGTCGATGATATAACCGATATGCTCTTTACGGGCGGGGGCGTTGGGGGAGATGTACTGCTCAACAAACCTGTAGGTGTTGCAGATAATCTTGATGATGTTCTCCTCGTCTGCCCAAACAAGCCAATCCTGTCCCAGACGGGGATTTTTCTTGCCGGTACGACCCATAATGGTCAGCTTATAATACTTCTTCTGGCTTCTGGTCCATGCTCTGGTGGGGCACTTGGTCACGCAGACACCACAGCCGATACATTTCTCTGTGTCACGGACGATCTTGTAATTGTTGATACTGAGAGCGCCCACGGACAGGCTCTTACAGCCCTTGACACACGCCTCACAGCTAATGCAGCGAGTGGGATCATACTGAGGCATGGTCATGCCGATGATGCCGAAGTCGTGCATACGAACCTTAGCGCAGTCGTTGGAACAGCCGGTGCAGGCAACCTTGAAATGCAGGTCATTGGGGAAGATTGCCTTATCAATCTTACGAGCCAGCGCAGAGGTGTTGTAGTTTGCAAAAGGACAGACATTATTGCCGATACAGGCGGAAATATTACGAGTGCCGGACTCTGTATAACCGGTGTAGGGGTCTTTCTGGTTGATTCCAACCGCTTCAATAATGGGTTGGATTGCTCTGGTAATCTCAGGAATATCAGTGAGACGGATATCCTCAATCTCAAAGCCCTGACGGGTGGTGAGGTGAATCTTTCCGGTAGCACTGTACTTGTCCGCAATCTCCTGAACCATGCCCAAAACCTTGGAGTCCAGATAACCGCCGGGGACACGGATACGGCAGGCACCGTAGCCTCTCTTTTTGGAAACACGGAAGGCGTTTCTCTTGATCTTTTTGGTATTGATATCCATTGCCATGATTCGTCCCTCCTCAGTCGATGAGCTTCTTGCCGTCCACATAGTTGAACACGGGACCATCTAAGCAGATATAGGTAGAACCGACACGGCAGTGGCCGCACTTGCCAAGACCACAGCACATTTTACGCTCGTGGGAGACCCAAATCTGTTCTTCCTTCACACCAAGCTCCAGAATTGCCTTGACGACAAACTTAATCATGATCGGAGGTCCAACGCAGATAAAGGAAGCATTGCTGATGTCGGTGAATTTCAGGTCAGGGATGTACTTTGTGACCATGCCGACCGGACCGGTATAGTCTTCGGGCGCACGGTCAACGCTCTGAATGACGTTGATGTTCTCTTTCCAGAACTTGAAATCGTCACGGAACAGGACAGAGTCCGGGTCTTTAAAGCCGGCAATCAGAGTCGTGCTGATATTTTCATCTGTATGGGCGGCAAAGTAGTCCACAACGCCCTTGATGGGGGAAAGACCTGTACCGCCAGCGATAACAACCAGTTCTTTTCCCTTATAATTTTCGATGTCAAAGCCGTTTCCGTAAGGACCACGGATGAACAGCTTGTCACCGACATAGTTTTCAAAAATCTCATTTGTGACCTTACCGACACGGCGGATGGTAAAGTCAACGGTATCTGCTCCAATGCCGGAAACAGAGATGGGGGCTTCGCCGTACTTCGGGAGGGAAATCTCAAAGAACTGACCGGGCTTGACAATCTCGGCATGGTCAAATTCCATACGGAAGGTATACTCCA
Organism: Oscillospiraceae bacterium; assembly: GCA_024404315.1. GTDB lineage: Bacteria > Bacillota > Clostridia > Oscillospirales > Oscillospiraceae > Onthomonas. The sequence continues at coordinate 55,973 of JAKSQD010000003.1, read as the reverse complement.
GGGCAGTATGCTTAATCACCTCACGGACAGTGGAAAGCTGAGGAATATATTCATTTTTCATGGGTTAGCCCTCCTTCTCTGCCAGACGGTTAATCAGGGTAATATAAGAGATATACTCAGGGCAGATTGCTTCACAGCGTCCACAGCCCACGCACATGGTATGACCAAAGCGTTTTTCGTGGTCAGAAATCTTGTGCAGGACCTTGAAGCGCATTCTGTCGCTCTGGTTCTTGCGACAGTCATAGCCGCCCGCAATGACGGTGTAGCCGTCTACCTGACAGGATGCCCATACACGGCGGCGCTCGCCGTTCTTGGGATTGTCATTGTAGAAGATATCCTGCATGGTATAGCAGGTGCAGGTGGGGCAGGCAAAGTTACAGCGTCCGCAGGCGATACAGCGAGAGCCGAACTCCTTCCAGATGTCGTCGGTGAAGCACTCGTTGGTCAGGTTCTTAGGCAGAGTGACCTTTTCAAAGTTTTCGGTCACATAGTCAGGGGTGACTGCCAGCTCCTCAGCCTTTGCACCCTCAGCCAGCTCAGCCATGGGCAGATCCATCAGGACGGTCTCACCGTCCAGCTTTACATAGCCGTCATAGGTGTCAGCCTTGTTTGTGCCCATACTCACACAGAAGCCAGTCTCACAGCTCTGAGTGCAGCCCATCAGCACAAAATGAGTCATTTCACGAACCTGACGATAATAGATGTCCTCAAAGCCGTTTTTCAGGTAAACATCATCCAAACGGGTGAGGGCGTGCATATCGCAGGCACGCAGAAAGATCAGAATCTCCTTTTTGGGAGGATTAGGAACAATGGTCTTGTCCTCTGTGAAATAGAACAGCGTCTGATTGATGCTCAAAAGCACTTCCTTAAAGGAATAATCAGACTTTTTGGCCCACTCGATATCCTCCAAGGTATCGGGCTGACCGTAACGAACGATGTCGGTATCAGAGAAGCATCCCTCTCCCTTCATCAGCATGGGAGCGTATACATCATAACGCTCCTTCCATTGCTGAAAAAGGGCGTTTGCTTCTGCTTTGGTGAATTGATAACCCATAAGCGAACTCCTTTCCATCCTGCCTGTGTAAAATCAGTTTATTTCAGGGCAATAATCCCTTCCTTATAAAAATGAGACAACCGCTGAGGGTCGGTCACATAAATGCGCCGTTTTTTAATCTGTATCAAGCCGTAATCCGTGAGGGTCTTGCAAAGGCGGGATACCGTCTCACGGGGAGCGCCCATCAAATCCGCTAAAAAAGTAATGGTCATGGAAATATCAATCATGCGCCCGGACTCCGTGTCAATGCCGAAATCACGAGCCAGCTTCCAGAGCTTCGCCGCCAGCTTCCGCTCCATGTAGATACTGCCCATGGTATTTTTGAGCTGGTGGCTCATGCGCCAGAGCTTATGCTCCTGCTCTCGCAGTGCTGCTTCGGCAAGGGTAAAATCCTTTGCCATAAGCTGATAGAAATTCGCCTTGCTGATGCAGAACAGACTGCACGCTTCGATGGTCTCACAGTACACAGAGGAATGCTGTGTATTGGTAATGGTTTCATTGATGAGCGTGCCAGCGCCAAAAATAAAGATAATCTTTCGTTTGCCGTGACGGGTCAGGTTATAATAGATGACCTTCCCGGACAGGACAAAGTACATCGTATCCACGGGCTGGCGGGCATGAATGAGGATTTGATGGCGGCGAACCTCCTGAACGCTTCCCAGCCTCCACAGCTCCTCCAGCGTCTGCCCTTTGACTCCTTCCAGTGCCTTGATTCTCAGCAATTGATTCATGATATTATCCTCCGTCTCTTTTATAAATACAGTTTACAAAATTATCTGGCAATTGTCCACTGTATCAGCGCAAAACAGAGCCCGTACAAGAAAGAAAAGGAAGGCGGCAGAAGGGTTACACTATCTAGTATTGTCTATGAAAACAGCTTCAACAATCGGCACGGCTTTTCTTTGTGATTATTTTAACAGATTTAAAAGGGGAAAGATGTGACCATTATCACAATTTATGACAGGATATAAGAGGCAAAATGATATTTCTTATCTTAATAATGTTGTTGTTAGCTAACGATAACCTTCTCTTTTCGGCAGTTCTTTTTCAGAGCGGCTATTTGTATAAAATATTGATTTTTTTCTTTAGCATTGGACTTTTTGCCATCAGAGATTCCTTTTGGGTGGAATCATCTGACCTGACCGGCGGTTTTACTTATTTTTCCCTTCCAAAGCAGAACGGTCTTTTGCGGAAAAGCATCAAAATTGTTGACGGTGTTGTGTGACGAATATCACAGAACTTCCCCTTCAAGATTGTTAAGATATTGTCAAGGTGGTATCACCTCATCCGCTCTATACAAAAAAGGCTGTAGGTAGAGGGCGGAACGGAAACTTTATAAGGAATTATGGAGGGAAAAGAATGGCAATCAAACGAGTGCAGTCAACCTGCAACTTCTGTGCGCTGGACTGTAATCTGGACTTCTATGTAGATGAAGCGACCAACCAGATTGTTAAAACAGTGCCCGTGAAGGGGTATCCTGTCAATGACGGATTCTGCTGTATCAAGGGTCTGAGCCTGTCCAAACAGCAGACCACCGTGAAGCCCAACACACTCCCCCGCATCCGTCAGGAGGACGGGAGCTTCAAGAATGTGAGCTGGGATGAAGCGTTCACCCACGTTGCAGACAAGATGAAGGAGCTACAGGCAAAGTACGGAACGGAGAGCGTGGCAGGAATCTCCACCGGACAGCTTACCATGGAGGAGTTTGCAATCTTCGGTCATGTCATGCGGAACTATCTCCACACCAATGTGGACGGCAATACCCGTCTCTGCATGGCTTCCGCCGCCGTTGCCCACAAGGGCAGCTATGGCTTTGACGCTCCCGGTTATACGCTGAACGATTTGGAGCTGTCTGATACCATCATCTTTATCGGAGCAAATCCCGTTGTTGCCCATCCCATTCTCTGGGGACGGGTCAGAAACAACAAGATTCCCGGTCATAAGGTAATCGTCCTTGACCCCCGCCGCAGTGAAACGGCAATGAACGCTGATTATTGGTATGGGCTGAAATGGCGCTCTGACCTGCTCCTGCTGTATACCATCGCAAATCAGCTCATCGAAAAGGACTGGATTGACCACAAGTTTATTGAGGAGCATACCGAGCATTTCGACGAGTTCAAGAGCTTTGTCAAGGCTTATACACTGGAACGTGGCGTGGAGGGAACTGGTCTTTCTGCTGAACAGATTACCGAGCTGGTGGAGCTGATTCACAACGGCAAGCGTGTTTCCTTCTGGTGGACCATGGGTGTCAATCAAGGCTATGAAGCAGTGCGTACCGCTCAGGCCATCATTAACCTCGCCCTTATGACCGGCAACATCGGCAAACCCGGCACAGGCTCTAACTCTATCACCGGCCAGTGCAACGCAATGGGCAGCCGTGTGTTCTCTAACACGACTATGCTCACCGGCGGCGGTGAATTTGGCAATCCTGCCCGGAGAAAGCGTCTTGCAGAGGTCTTTGGTGTTGATGAGTCCATGCTCGCAGAAAAGCCCACTAAGACTTATAACCAGATTATCGAGGGAATCAATGACGGCTCTATCAAGGGACTGTGGATTCTCTGCACCAATCCCCGCCATAGCTGGACCAACAATGAAACCTTTGCGGAAGCAGCCAAGAAGCTGGAGCTGTTTGTGGTTCAGGATATCTATGACACCATCGAATCCGCTGAGGACTGCACAGTGTTTTTCCCTGTCGTTCCCGGTATCAAGAAGGAGGGCACTTATATCAACTTGGAGCGCCGTCTTTCCGCTATGCGTCCTGTCCTCAAGCGTGGAGAAAATGAGATTTCCGACTACGAAGCGATTTTGGGCGTTGGCAAGGCGCTGGGCATGGGTGATGCACTCAAGGGATGGGAGACTCCCGAAAGCTGCTTCAACCTGATGCGGGAATGCTCCCGTAATATGCCGGAGGACTTCACCGGCGTAACATGGAAGATGCTCGAAGATTCCCACGGTATCCAGTGGCCCTATCCCGAAGGACGGGAGGAGGAGTTCTCTGACGAACAGCGCCGCCTGTATGCTGACGGTAAGTTCTTTACCCCCACCAAAAAGGCACAGTTTGTCTTTGAGGAGGTTCGGGAGAATCCCTATCAGCCCAGCGCAGAGTATCCCTATGTGTTCAATACCGGTCGTGGCTCTGTCGGTCAGTGGCACACTCAGAGCCGTACCAAAGAGGTCAAGTTCGTTGAGGATGTCAGCTTGAAAACCCCCTATCTCTATATGAATACCGAGGTAGCCGCCGAGCATGACATTCATCATATGGACAAGATCCGTGTCTATTCCATCAACGGACAGGATGCTGTGTTCTCCGTTAAGATTACTGACAATGTACAGCGTGGTGAGCTGTATGCACCCATTCACTATATTGAGTGCAACAAGCTGACACCCTCCAACTATGACGCTTATTCCAAAGAGCCGAATTATAAGGGTGCTGTCGTGCGTTTTGAAAAGCTGTAAGGGGGTAAGCGCTGATGTATCGAATCAAGATTGACCGCAGCCGCTGTATCGGCTGTCTCACCTGTGTAACGGCTTGTGTCGTGAGCCACGAGACCGAGAGCGGAGACGCAAGAAACAGAGTTGTCATCGACTCTGAGACCCAGCCCGCACCGATTTTCTGCCGTCATTGTGACCGCCCGGAATGCGCCTTGACCTGCATGACCGGTGCCATGAAGAAGGACCTTAAAACGGGCTTTGTCACCTATGATAAGGACCATTGCGCCAGCTGCTATATGTGCATCATGGCTTGTCCCTATGGCATTTTGAAGTATGATTCCATTACCAAGAAGGAAATTATGAAGTGCAATATGTGCGTCCACCGCTCTGAGGACGGCAAAACCCCCAAGCCCATGTGCGTGGAGAAGTGTCCCATGCACGCAATCACGCTGGAGGAGGTCGTAAAATAATGAAATACGTTATCATTGGTTCTTCCGCCGCCGGCATCAACGCCGCTCGTGAGCTGCGCCGTCTGGACGGAGCGTGTGAAATTGTGCTTGTCTCCCGTGATAAGGAAATCTACTCCCGCTGCATCCTCCATGAGTACCTGAGCGGACACCGCACCGTGGAGCGTCTTAACTTCTCCGGTGCAAACTTCATTGAAGAGTACAGCATCAATTGGATGAAGGGTCGTGACTGCACCGCTGTCAAGCCCGCTGACCATGTGATTGTGCTGGATGGGGAAGATGAGGTCTCCTATGACAAACTGCTCATCGCCACCGGCTCTCACACCTTCTATCCGCCTATGATTAAAAACCTGCTGGGTTCTAAGAACATGGTCGGCTTCCGCAACATCGAGGATATTGAGGTTCTGAAAGAGGTTGCCAAGACCTGCAAGAACATTGTGGTCATGGGCAGTGGTCTGGTCGGCATTGACTGCACGGTAGGCTTCCTTGAGCTGGGTGTCAAGGTTACAATGGTGGATTTCGCCGGATGGATGCTCAACCGTCAGTTAGACGAACGTGCCGCAAAGACTTATCAGGATATGTTCGCTGCTCGTGGCGTGAAGCAGTATTTCGGCGTTGGAATGAGTGAAGCCATCCGGGACGAGAACGACAATATTGTCGAGTGTGTCCTCACCAATGGTGTCCACCTGCCCTGTGACTTCCTTGTCATGACTGCCGGTGTCCGCTCCAACGTGGAATTTTTGGCTGGCTCTGGACTGGAAACAAGCCGTTTTGGTCTGGTCTTTGATGAGACCGGCAAGACCAGCGACCCCGATATTTACGGCGCTGGTGACGTATCCGGTCTCAGCCCCATCTGGCCTGTCGCTGTCAAAGAGGGCATCATTGCCGCAAGCAATATGGCTGGCGTACCCCGTAAGATGACCGATTTCTTTGCCAGCAAGTCCACCATGAACTTCCTCGGTCTGCCGAGTATGTCTCTGGGCAACGCAAACCCGGAGGATGACAGCTACACCGTGGAGACTCGTGAGACAGAGGATACCTATAAGAAGATTGTCCACAAAAATGGCAGGATTACCGGTGCTATCTTGCAGGGAGACCTTGCTTACAGCGGTGTTTTGCAGCAGCTCATCGCCCGCAAGATTGACATTACCAAGGTCAAAAAGCCCGTGTTCGATATCGACTACTCTGATTTCTTCCACGTCAAGGAGAATTTTGAGTTCTATTATGAGGATTGAGGTAAGCCATGATTGAGAGATTAGAGAGACTTCCTGTTCCTGTCCTGCCGACTATGGTAGGCGCTCTCACCCTGAGCAATGTCTTTTCGGGTATGGGATATCCGTGGATTCGCCACCTGACCATGTGGGCAGCTACCCTTGTTTTGCTGGTGTACATCGTCAAGATTGTGTGTTATCCTAAGGTGTGTGTCAACGAATACAAGACCGTTGTTCCCAGCAGTCTTTATGCCGGATTTACCATGTGCATGATGATTCTGGGCAGCTACTACTTTGACTTTGTTCCTGCTCTGGGAAAGGGGCTTTGGGCGGCTGCTATCGTGATTCATGCCGCTCATATTCTGATTTTTACCTATCGTAATGTGATTGCACAGCGGGATGTCAATACCTTTGTCCCCAGCTGGTTCGTTACCTATAACGGCATCATGGTAAGCTGTGTCGTAGGCGGCGCAATGAATGCCGCCGGTATCCTCAAGTACATCGTTTATTACGGCATCGCTGTTTATCTCGTTATCATTCCCATCATGATTTGGAGACTCCTCAAGGTAGAGGTAAAAGCTCCTGTCTACCATACGCAGGCGGTCGTGTTAGCTCCCTGCTCCCTGTGCGTGGTCAGTGTCCTCAATGTTCTGGAGAATCCCGCTCCTGCGCTGATTTATTTCCTCTATGCCTGTGTACTGGCTTCCCTGCTGTTCATTGTGGTCAAGCTTCCCAAGTTCTTCAGCTTCCCCTTTGCTCCCGGCTATGCAGGTCTGACCTTCCCCATGTGCATTGGTATCGTTGCGACCAACAAAATGGCTGGCTTTGTCACCGCACAGGGAAAGGAAGCGCTGGGCGGAATGCTGACCCAGCTGGGCGGTATTCAGATTTATCTGACCACCTTCATCGTCGGCTATGTCCTGCTGAATTTCATCATGATGGCGCTGAGAGTCAAGCGCAAGTAAGATGCAGAGCATTGCAGGATGTATTCTGACGGGCGGTAAAAACCGCCGTATGGAGGGAAACAAAAAGCTGTTCCTTTCCTACAACGGAGAAGCATTTTTCCAGCGGATTTTACGGGCGTTTGCACCCTTTGAGCAGGTTTATCTTTCTGTGGATGAAAAAGCACCCTATGAGGGGGCAAATCTGCCGATGATTGTGGACCGTTATCAGGCGATTGGAGCAATGGGCGGGATTTACTCTGCTTTGAGGGAATGCACCGAAGAAGCATTGTTTTTTGTGGCGTGTGATATGCCGCATATTGACGCTGAGACGGTGCAAAGGGTCATAGAAGCCTATCACAGCAATCCAGGTTTGACGCTGGTGGAAGCGGATGGGCGGATACAGCCCCTGTTCGGCATCTATCCCAAAGTGCTGTTACCAGTCGTAGAACGTCAAATCCAGCTTAAAAATTATCGTATGCGCTCTCTGCTAGAGCAGATTCCCTACAATACGGTATCTCTGACAGCGGGAAGCCATGCAGCGGATAACATCAACACCGTTGAGGAATACAAAGAATTAGTCTCACGCTTTGAGACAAAGAACAACTGAATCAAGGTTTGAAACTCCGAGCAAAACAGGCTAAGGGCGTTTGCCTATGCCTGTGCGCCGCTGGAATGCTGACTTGCGAAAGCCAGTGTTCCGCCAGGGTTGAATTGGAAACGGTTCAGCCTTCCTTGAACAAGCAATCGTTCTCTTGAAAAGGAGCTTCTTTTCGTAAGGTGATGCAGCTATACCTGTTTACAGGGGTAGTTTGCTTTTATAGGGTTCGTATACCCATACACGTCTAAAAAAGAGGCTGCTTTTTGAGGCAGTCTCTTTTTCTTTGGAAAGGATGAAAGGAAAATGATATCATTAGAGCAAGCAGTCGCCTGTCTGACGGAGCAGGTAACACCTATCAAGGAGACAGAGCAGGTTTCACTGGAATCGTTATCAGGTCGGATACTGGCACAGGATTATACAGCGCCCTTTGACCAGCCCCCATTCCCCCGCTCTCCGCTGGACGGCTACGCTGTAAGAGGAGAGGATACCACAGGTACTTCTCATGAAATGCCCGTCTCTCTCCGAGTGATTGGCAAGGTATACGCCGGTCACACCTTTGAGGGAGAGGTACAGCCGGGGGAAGCAGTCCGCATCATGACGGGGGCTCCCATTCCAGTGGGGGCAAATGCAGTCATCCGTCAGGAGGATACCGACTATGGCTGTGAACGGGTGGGATTGTATGCAAGTGTCAAGCCCTACCAAAATTATTGTTATGCCGGAGAGGACTTTCAAAAGGGGACGGTCTTGCTCAAAAAAGGCACTGTCTTAAACGCTTATGACATGGCCGTTCTTGCAAGCTTAGGATATGGCTCTGCGGTGGTATACCGTCAGCCTGCCATTGCTGTAATCTCCACGGGGGACGAGCTGTTACAGCCGGGGCAACCTCTGACAGCCGGTAAAATCTACGACTCCAACCGTATTTTAATCAACAGCCGTTTGCAGGCGCTCGGCATTCCCTCCGCTCTGACCCTCCACTGTGGTGATTCTGCGGAGCAGGTAGCTGAGCAGATTCGTGAAGTCTCCGCCCATTGTGATATTATTATCACCACAGGCGGCGTTTCCGTAGGGGAAAAGGACATCATGCACGGTGTTTTGAAGTGCTTAGGCGTTGAACCGCTGTTCTGGCGTGTGGCAGTGAAGCCGGGTTCTCCTACCCTGACAGCAGTTTATCAGGACACCTTGCTGATCTGCCTTTCTGGAAATCCCTATGGAGCGGCGGCAAACTTTGAATTGCTTGTACGTCCGGTGCTTGCAGTTCTCACAGGAAATTCTCGCCTTTGCATGAAGGTCAAGACCGCTGTTCTGACCAATGCTTTCCCAAAGCAGGGAAAAATGCGCCGTTTCCTGCGTGGCTACACAAAGCACAGAGAAGTGCAGGCGGTAACAGGAAACCATTCTTCGGGGGCGCTGTCCGCTATGCTCCGCTGTAACTGTCTCATTGAGATTCCGCCGGAGCAGAACGGAGCGCAGGAAGGTACACAAGTTCGGGTGCATCTGCTATGAGACCGTATATCTATGCCATTTCCGGCTATAAAAACAGCGGAAAGACCACTCTCATGGAGGGTGTCATAGCAGAATTGACCCGGCGTGGCTATCGGGTGGCAACCGTCAAGCACGATGGTCACGATTTTGAGCCGGATGTGCCAGACACAGACAGCTGGAAGCACCATCGAGCGGGGGCATACGGAACAGCGGTTTTTTCGGGTAATCGGTTTATGATGACTAAGGAATGTCATGGGATTGACGAAACGGCACTGTTTGCTGTCTTTCCCGAAGCGGATGTTATTTTGATAGAGGGGTTAAAGCACAGCTCCTATCCAAAGACAATCTGTAACTATCCGAAAGAACCGCTTCCCAATCCATGTAATGTTGCTGACCACATTGTTACAGAAATGGAGAAACAGAACGAATGAGGGATGATTACGGACGGGAGATTGACTATCTGCGTCTTTCGATTACAGACCGCTGTAATTTACGGTGTCAGTATTGTCTGCCGGAGGGCTGTGACTGGCTTCCGATGGAGCGGATTTTAACCTATGAGGAGATAGAGCAGATTTGCACCATTGGGGCAGGGCTTGGAATCCGAAAGGTCAAGCTGACCGGCGGTGAACCGTTGGTACGCCTTGGCTGTGCTGACCTTGTAAAGCGGTTATGTGCCATCGAGGGAATCGAACAGGTGACACTGACAACAAACGGTGTATTGCTGGCTGAGTACGCCGAAGCACTCAGGGAAAACGGTCTAACAGCGGTCAATGTCAGCCTTGACACATTAGACCGTGAGAAATATACTCAAATTACGGGACGGGATAGATTACCGTCGGTCTTAAAGGGCATTCGTGCCGCAAAGGAAGCCGGACTTACCGTCAAGCTGAATGCTGTATTGCAAAGAGGAGTCAATCAAGGCGAATGGGCAGAGCTTTTAAATTTTGCTCTGTCGGAGGGCGTGGTACTGCGCTTTATTGAGATGATGCCCATTGGTCATGGAGCAGAATTTCAAACGGTATCCAATCAGTGGCTACAGGAGCAGATCGCACAGCGCTATGGCATCCTTACGCCTGACAATATGGTACACGGCAACGGTCCGGCAGTCTATTATACGATGCAAAACGGCGGCTCAGTGGGCTTTATCAGCGCCATTCATGGGCGCTTCTGCGCTCAGTGCAACCGGGTCAGGCTCACGGCAACGGGTTTTTTAAAGGCGTGTCTCTGCTATGAGGACGGGGCAGATTTGCGTGAACCGCTGAGAAGGGACGATTTGCTCACAGCGGAACAGCGGATGAAAAGCGTTATGCGGAAGAAGCCCGAACAGCACTGCTTTGAACGGTATCAGGATATTACAGAACGGCATGAGATGTCAAAAATAGGGGGATGAGAGAATCATGGGAACGATTAAGGCAATTTGTATCAGCGAACAGCGTGGAACGGCAAAGCATGAGCTGACCTGCGCCGAGTTGGTACAGGATTGGGGCATTCAGGGGGATGCCCACGGCGGAAAGTGGCACAGACAAGTCAGCCTTTTGAGCTTTGAAGCAATCGAGGAGTTTCGTGCAAAGGGTGCAAATGTCGCCTTCGGTGCGTTTGGTGAAAATCTCGTGGCGGAGGGCTTTGAGCTGAACAAGCTCCCAGTCGGCACACGCTTTCAGATTGGCGAAGCACTATTAGAGCTGACGCAGATAGGGAAGGAGTGCCACAGTCATTGCGCCATTTATCATCAGGTGGGGGACTGCATTATGCCCCGTATGGGTGTTTTTACGCAGGTTCTCAAGGGTGGAAAGATTCAAGTGGGGGATGAGATTACTATGCTTCCCCCAGAAGCAGACCGCCCCTTTACAGCGGCGGTTATCACTCTGAGTGACAAGGGTGCCAAGGGCGAGCGTGAGGACAAGAGCGGTCCTTTGATTGAGGAACTGCTGAAAAACGCAGGATATAACGTGGTAGAATGTCTCTTGCTGCCTGATGAAAAAGCACCGTTACAGCGTCAGATGATACGCCTTGCAGACCAGCGTCAGGTCAATCTCATTCTCACAACAGGCGGAACGGGCTTTTCTCCCCGTGATATCACGCCGGAAGCGACCATAGCCGTCTGTGACCGCATGGCAAACGGTATTGCCGAAGGGATTCGAGCCTATTCCATGACCATTACCCCCCGTGCTATGCTCAGTCGGGCAGTGTCGGGCATTCGGAAACAGACCCTCATTGTCAATCTTCCGGGCAGTCCCAAAGCAGTCAAGGAATCCTTAGAGTTTGTCCTTCCCACGCTGGAGCATGGGTTAGACATCCTACGGGGGACGGGCGGCGAATGTGCGAGAACGTGAGGAGTTATCCATGAAAAGAGATTGTATTCCCCCTTCCATGCGCTGTAAACGAAAAACACCCCGCCAACCGCAGTCAGCAGAGCGTTTTCCCTGTTATTCTCTCCGCCTGCGGAAGAGGGAACCCGCAAGCAGGACGTTTTTTGCACACGGAGCGCCTGATTTTTGCGCCCCGTTCCATGATTTATCCCACTCCGGTGATGAACATAATGCCATCTTCCGAAGAAACCTCTGCTTTTCCGTCATAATAATGCAGCAGGAGGGTATATTCGTTTCCGTCCTCATCCTCTACCACGAAGGTATAATCTCCTTCCTGCTTGACCGTTACTGTAATCTCGTTCTCTTCGACGGAGTAATTTTCCAGCTTTTCAGGAATTTGGGTCACTTGAACGCCATCCATTCCCACTAAGGAAATATGCACGGACGTTTTCTTGGCACAGCCCGCAACGCTCACCAGAAGGGCGAACGCCACCAGGAGCAGCAGCATTCTTTTTTTCATCTTCCTCACCTCACACCACTGATTAGAAATTTTTGGGGATTCGCACCATGTCAGGGGCAATCTCATCCAGAGAATAAGCGCCGCACATGGCCATGGTGTCCTCCAGCTCGCCGCCCAGCTTGCTGACCAGCGCCTGAATGCCCGCTTCCTCGCCGCCGTAGACAGCGGTCACGAAGGGACGGGCGATGATAACCGCATCAGCGCCCATCGCCAGCGCCTTGAACACGTCCACGCCGGTGCGGATGCCGCCGTCCACCAGAATCTTCATGCCGGAGCCCTTCAGCGCCTCGACGATTTCGGGCAGAACCTCAGCAGTAGCGGGGCACTGATCCAGCACACGACCGCCGTGGTTCGAGACGATGATGCCAGCGGCTCCCGCTTCCTTGGCTTTGCGTGCGCCACGGACGGTCATCACGCCCTTGACCAGGAAGGGCTTTTCGGCGGCTTCAACGATGGCTTTCAGCTCCTCCACGCTCTTTGCACCGGCGGGGGGATTCATCCCCTTGAGGAAGGGCAGACCGGCGGCATCCACGTCCATGGCGACGGCGAACGCACCGGACTGCTTGCACTGGTTCATTTTGGTGCGGATGGTGTCGATGTTCCAGGGCTTGACGGTGGGAACGCCCATGCCGTCGTTTGCGGCAATGGCGGCGGTAGCAGCGGTCATCACGCCGGGGTCGATGCCGTCGCCGGTGAAAGCGGCAATGCCAGCCTTGGCGCAGCCGGAAACCAAGGTGTTGTTATACGTCACATCGTTGAATTTGTTGCTGTAATGCAGCGTGACAGCACCCACAGGACCGGCAAAGAAGGGATAACGAAAGGTTTTTCCGAACAGCTCCAAGCTGGTATCCACGGGCTTTTGAGCCGTGAGGGTGTCCATATTGACACGGACTTCCTGCCACTTGTCATAATTGCGAATAGCGGTATCACCTACGCCCTTGGAACCGGGGCCGGGGAGGCTGTTTTTGCAGGCTCTGCCGTTGCAGACGGGGCAGGCGTGGCACTTGTCGCCGATGCACGCCCGAGCGTTGGTGATGACTTCCTGAAAGGTCATATTGATTCCTCCAATGAATGAAATATTGCTCCTTTTTGCAAAATTCGATTTGCCATGCCGTTATTATACAGCCGGTGGAGGAGGTGTGCAAGAAAAAGATGTGCATGACAAGAGCGGCGAAAGGAGTTTTCTTTTTGCGTTGCTTTTCCGCTGATTTTTCTCTATAATGAGGGTGTCGTATTCTCTTTTCGTGTCAGCAGCTCCAGAATGAGCTGGCCGCCGAGATGAAACCCTTCCCGGAAGGCTTCTTTCTCCTGGACGGTGGCTTGTCCCGCCAGGGCGTCGGAAAAATCCGTGCAAAACCGCACGCCCAAGCTTTCTCCGATGGTTTCCCAGAACGGCTCCGTTTCCTGTGATGCTGCTTGGTACTCCGGCGAGCTTTTCCGGTCTATGACGCTGTAATCTCCGTTGTACAGTCGATCAAGGATTGAATTCATTAAGAAGCCTCCTTTGTTTATCCCCTTTTTTGCGGGACGTTTGTAACGCTAGTATATCCCCTCTTTTGCGGGAAGTCAAGTCTTTTTTTGAGGTATTGTTATGCCCATTTCTTATCAAAACCTGCGTTCTCTGATGGCTGCACGAGGTGTCAGCGGTTATACTCTGACAAAAAAAGAAAAAATACTCTCGCAAACAACCTGGGATCGAATTGCAAAAGGAGATCACATCAACACCAAAACCATTGCGGTGCTGTGCGAATACTTCCATGTGCAGCCGGGCGACCTGATGGAGTATGAGTTTGAGGACAAATAAACGGGTCTGAGGGCTTCCACCGTTCCTCAGACCCGTGTGATTGGATGGCGTTATTTGCTCAGGCTGTCGAGAAAATCCGCCAGCAGATGAGCCAGCTTTTGGAAAAAGCTGAGGGTGTTCTCCCTGGTAATGCCCATTTTTTCCATCGTGCCGCTGACCTTTTGGTAAAGGTCCCCGGCCTGCTGCGCCAGCTTGTTGACATCAATGTCCGTGTTTTTAATTTTCATCAGAAGGTCAATGATTTTCTGCTTGAGCTGAGGCTCGATGGTGATTCGATACTGCTTGCAGCCCTCCTCCAGCGCCTTGGAGAGCTCCTCTTTGCTGAGATTGTGCTCAATCATCTGCTGTTTCAGCAGGGCGATCAGCTCCGCCGCCTTGTCGTTGTCTCCAATGGCATCGCCCAAATCTCCGGTGGTGACAAGCTCATCCACGGCGGCATCCGCCTTTTCTTGGTCAATTTCCTCCCCGGAGAGGATGGAATAGGCGTTCATGGCGCTGACCAGGGCGCAAGTGCCGGAGGCGGGCATGGGAGCGGCAATGGTGATGGCCACATCCTCCACACCGGCGGAGATTAAGGCGTTCTGATACATCTCCACGGTGCAATAGTTGATTTGATAAGCGGAGACGGAAATTCCGCTGCCCTTCTCGCCGGGCACCATCAGGATGGAACTAAGCGCCCGCTTGCCCACCACGCTGGGGCTGAGATAACTGTCAAAGGCCTCATGCTCCTGAGCGTTGGAGGTATAGCGAACCACATACTCTTCCAGGTCATCCACCTGGAGCAGCTTGAGCACCTCGGTTTTTTCCGCCTCCTTCAAGTCCTCCCCCAGCACCAAATAGCCTTTTGTCTCCTTTCGCCCCTCTTTGGCGGAAGCGACAGCGGAAACGCTCACCAGCATGGCCACAGCCAATAGAGCTGCCAGCAATTTGTTCCACATATTTGGGTTCCTTTCTGTCCGTCAGTTCACAAGGCTGACGCTTTTTTCTTTATGGGCGTTCTTTCTGGTTTTTTTCTTCCCCGATGAGCAGCAGCTTTTTGCTTCGGGGCAATTGTTTGATGGCCCATTCCCGTTTGAGTGCGGCGCTTTGATCCGGGCAGACCTCCCGATAAACCAGCTCCACCGGACGGCGTGCCCGGGTATATTTCGCCCCGGTTCCAGCGTTGTGCTGCCGCTCACGGCGGAGGGGATCGGTGGTCACGCCGGTATAAAGGCTGCCGTCGCCGCACCGGAGCAGATAGACCCACCAGGTTGCTTTCTGTTTCATGGCGGCTGCCTCCCCTCTTCCCGGTTATTGTAGCGCAGAGAATGGAGAAGCGCAAGCGGCTGATTTTTTTGTCACGTCTTATGTTCGCCGGAGGAACCTCCGGCGCATCTAGTCTGCCTCCTGCGCCGACGATTGCCGACGAATGAGACAGTAGGTCGAGAGCCTCTCCCAGCCCTCTTTTCACTGTGATGAGTTTACACCCGTCCTCCGGGAAAAAAGTGGACAAATTGTCACCAGCTTATGAATTTTTTATGAAGAATCCATTTTCCCCTATGTCCCTGAACCATCACCACAGCACAAACAGTATATGCTTGTATGACGGGGTTCAGAACCATTTCACCCCTCAGAAAGAATAGTTTTTTTATAACTTATCTCACAACATTTCATTCTTTCTTTTAACAGACTCTTCACAAAAAGTGGACAATGTTATATAATATGGTTGGGCATTTTGTGTCCCGATCATTCAATGGGTGCGTGAAGGAGTTTTCCCCCTCTGTGTGCTGCTCACAGGGAAAAACGTCCCTCCCCGCTCCACAAAAGAAAAAGAAAGGATTGAGATCAATGATTGCGAACCTGGTTCCTGTGTTGATCCTCTTCCCCTTCCTCGTCGCCGCTGCAACGGCCCTTATCAAGGAGGATCAGCTCCGTGGGTGCGTCATCTACACCGGCAGCGCCGTCACCATCGTGGCGGCTCTGACGCTGGTAGCGCAGTGGGCACTGGGCGGTGCTCAAACCGTCGAGCTGTACGTTGAAACGGGAACCGTGGATCACATCATCCTGGCATGTGAGCTGCTGCTGATGTGCCTTGTCATCTTCCTCAGCTGCGCTCATGGAAAATTCCCCATTGCAATGCTTAGTGCCGTGCAGACCCTGGGCGTTGTGTGGTTTGAAGTTCTCTCCGGCGTCGAACTGGAAGAAAAAGCTCATATGGTCATCGACCGTTTTACCATCATCATGGTTCTCATCGTCGCCTGCGTCGGCTGCCTGATTGCTACCTATGCCGTAGGCTACATGAGAGGCTACCACCAGCACCATACCGAATTTGCCGACCGGCGCAGCTTTTTCCTGCCCCTGCTGTTTGTCTTCATCGGCGCTATGTTCGGTCTTGTTCTCAGCGCTAACATGGCTTGGATGTATTTCTTCTGGGAAATCACCTCTGTCATCTCCTTCCTGCTCATCGGCTACACCCAGACCGAAGAGGCCGTCACCAACAGCTTCCGAGCTCTGTGGATGAACCTGCTGGGCGGCCTGGGCTATGCCGCCGGTATTATCTGGTTCGGCTGGACCTATGGCACCATCGACCTGTATGATTTGGTCGCCTCCGGCTCCGCTGGTGAGGCCGTGGCCATTGGCTGCGTGGCTCTGCTGGCCTTCGCCGCTCTCACCAAGTCCGCACAGCTTCCCTTCTCTCAATGGCTGCTGGGCGCTATGGTCGCTCCCACTCCCTCCTCCGCTCTGCTGCACTCCGCCACCATGGTTAAGGCTGGCGTTTATCTGCTGCTGCGTCTGGCTCCCGCCATGCACGGCAACCTGGCGGGCTACATGGTCGCTTTCATCGGCGGCCTGACCTTCTTCTCCGCCTCGCTGATGGCCATTTCCACCTCCGACGGCAAGCGTGTGCTGGCCTTCTCCACCATTTCCAACCTGGGCTTGATTACCGCCTGCGCCGGTGTTGGCTCGGCTGAAACCGTGTGGGCTGGCCTGTTCCTGATTGTGTTCCACGCTGTCTCCAAGTCCATGCTCTTCCAGTGCATCGGCGCCATCGAGAACACCACCCACAGCCGTGACGTGGAGTCCATGCACGGTCTGATTCAGCGTCAGCCCAAGCTGGCCACCATCATGATTATCGGCATCTGTGGCATGTTCCTGGCTCCCTTTGGTATGCTCATCTCCAAATGGGCCGCCCTGAAAAGCTTTGTGGAGGCTGGCCGCATCTTTGGAACCCTGCTGGTGCTGATGGTCTGCTTCGGCTCCGCCACCACCCTGCTGTATTGGTCCAAGTGGCTGAGTAAGCTGGTCGCCATCAACCACACCAAGCCCCAGAAGGATATCACCGAACAGGGCGAGTATCTTTCTTTGTTCCTCCACGCTGCCGCTATGGTTCTCATCTGCCTGTGCTTCCCCGTTCTGTCCGGCAAGCTGATGCAGCCCATTCTGGAGACCATGTATGGCGCTGTGGATCCCACCATTTCCACCGGCAACCTGATTATCATGGTGGTGCTGCTGGCCTGCGTGCTTGTGCTGCCCGCCCTGCTGGCCACTCTGTCCAAAAAGGTTCAGCGCCGTGAGGTTCTCAACTACATGGCCGGCATCAACACCGGCGATAACAACCACTTTATTGACACCATGGGCAATGACAAGGAGCTTCAGCTCTCCGCCTGGTATCTGGAAAACTGGTTCGGTGAGAATAAGGTCATGAAGCCCTCTCTCATCGCCGCTGTCGCCATCATCGTGCTGATGCTGGGCGTGATTCTGGGAGGTGCTCTGGTATGATGCGTATTGTTCTGTGTGTGGTCTATCTCATCGCCGCTCCCTTTGTGGGCTGCCTGCTGGACGGCTGTGACCGCAAAATCACCGCCCGGATGCAGGGTCGTCAGGGGCCCTCCGTCTATCAGCCTTGGTGGGACTTGCAAAAGCTGCTGGCCAAGGAACGACTGATGGTCAACCCCTCTCAGTTCTATCTGATGGCCTCTTATACCGTTTTTGTGGTCATTTCCGGCGCTCTGTTCTTCTGCGGCAGTGATCTGCTGCTGGTGTTCTTCGCCCTGACCACCTCTGAGATGTTCATGGTTCTGGCCGCCTCCACCACCAGCTCTCCTTACTCCTCCATGGGCGCGAACCGTGAGCTGATTCAGATGACTTCCTCCGAGCCGATGGTACTGCTGACTGCTGTGGGTCTGTACCTGGCTACCGGAACCTTCTCTGTTGCTGAAACCGCCGCTATGGGTGGTCTGCCCATCATCTGCAAGCTGCCCGGCTTCTTCATCGGCTTTGTGTTCATCCTGACCATTAAGATGCGCAAGAGCCCCTTCGATGTCTCCACCTCTCACCACGCTCATCAGGAGATGGTCAAGGGCGTGACCACGGAAATGTCCGGCGCAACCCTGGCCTGTGAGACCATCGCCAATTGGTATGAACACGTCATGCTGATGGGCATCATCGGCCTGTTCTGCCTGAATGGAACCGTTTGGTCCATGCTGCTGGCCATTGTGGTGGCTCTGGCGGTCTACTTCCTGGAGGTGCTGATTGACAACACCAGCGCCCGTGTGAAGTGGCAGACCATGTTCAAGCTGGCTTGGGGCGTTACCATCGTCTGCGCCGGTGTCAACCTGTTCGTTTTGCAGATGCTTCGTTAAAGGAGGAGGTACGACTATGAAACTTTCCCGTTCCCCGTGGCTCATCCACTACGACTGCTCCAGCTGCAACGGCTGCGATATTGAAGTTTTGGCGGCCACCATGCCCCGTTATGACGTGGAGCGCTTCGGTATCATCAACACCGGCGACCCCATGCACGCTGATATCCTGCTGACCACCGGCGGCTGCAACCATCAGAACGCCCCCGTCCTCAAGCAGATCTATGAGCAGATGCCCAACCCCAAGGTTGTGGTTGCTGTGGGTACCTGCGCCTGCACCGGCGGTGTCTTTAAGGACTGCTATAACATTCTGGGCGGCACGGATACCGTGATTCCTGTGGATGTCTACGTCACCGGCTGCGCCGCTCGCCCCGAATCCATCATTGACGGCGTGGTTCAGGCACTGGCCATCCTCGACCAGAAATATGAAGCATACACCACTGACCCCAAAGCAAAGGAGGGCAACTAAATATGGCTGTTACTTATGCTGTTCAGCCCCTCTCTGTGAACGAGCTGCTGAACCAAAGCCTCTCCCTGCGGGGTGAGGGCTGGCGTTTGTGCCAGATTCTGTCCGTCTGTCAGGGCAAGGGCTATGAATTGCTGTACACCTTCGCAAAAGAGCATGAAATGCTCAACTTCCAGGTGAACATTGAGGAAAACACCGTGGTTCCCAGCATCACCCCCGTGTTTGCCTGCGCTTTTCTGTATGAAAACGAGATTGCCGAGCTGTTCGGCGTGAACATCGAGGGCATTCAGGTCTCCTATGAGCGCAAGCTCTACAAGCTGGATGTGGAAACGCCCTTCAAGAAAACCGGCAAATGAGGTGAAAGAAATGGGTAAAAGAAGTATTGTTCCCTTCGGTCCTCAGCACCCGGTGCTGCCGGAGCCCATCCATCTGGATCTGGTTCTTGAGGACGAGAAGGTCGTGGATGTCCTGCCCGAAATCGGCTTCATTCACCGTGGCCTGGAGGGTCTGGTGAGCAAGCGGGACTTTAAGGACTATGTTTATGTGGCAGAGCGTGTGTGCGGTATCTGCTCCTTTATGCACGGTATGGGCTATTGCGAGAGCGTGGAGCACGGCATGGGCATTGAGATTCCCCGCCGTGCCGACTATCTGCGCACCATTTGGGCCGAGATGAGCCGTGTTCACTCCCACCTGCTGTGGCTGGGTCTGCTGGCCGACGGCTTCGGCTTTGAGGCGCTGTTCAATGAGTGCTGGCGCATCCGTGAGGACGTGTTGGACATGCTGGAGGCTACCACCGGTGGCCGCTGCATCTTCTCCGTCAACAACGTGGGCGGCGTGGTGCGTGACGTGGACAACGCCACCCTGCTGGGCATCTCCCGCAAGATGGACGAGATTGGAGCTCGTTTGAAGGAGATTTCCTCCACCTTCCTCAAGGATTACACCGTCAAGAGCCGTCTGGTGGGCGTTGGCATCCTCTCCCACGAGGCTGCTCTGGAGCTGGGCGCTGTGGGTCCCATGATGCGTGCTTCTGGCTGGGACATTGATATGCGTACCACCGGTTATTCCGCTTACGGTGATTTGGATTTGAACATCAACACCTCCAACGACTGCGACTGCTATGCCCGTACCGAGGTTCGCATCAACGAGATTTTCACCGCCATTGACCTCATCAAGCAGGCCATCGACAAGATTCCCAACGGTAACATCATCGTTCCCGTCAAGGGCAACCCCAAGAGCGAATTCCTCATCCGCCTGGAGCAGCCCCGTGGTGAGGCCGTCTATTACACCAAGGGCAACGGCACCAAGTATCTGGATCGTTTCCGTGTCCGTACTCCGACCTTTGCCAACATCCCGGCCATGGCCGAAATCATGCGTGGCTGCGAAGTGGCCGATATTCCCATGATTATCCTGACCATTGACCCCTGTATCAGCTGTACTGAGAGGTGATCGGCATGAGTTCTATTCTTACTTTTGCGGGCATCGCCCTTCGTAACCTGTTTTCCCCTCCCGTGACCTCCAGGTACCCCTTTGAGCCCGCCGTTTATCCCAAGGCGAGCCGTGGTCATGTGGAAATCAACATGAACAAGTGCGTCTTCTGCGGCATCTGCTCCCAGCACTGCCCCACCGAGACCATCAAGGTAGACCGCACCGCCAAAACCTGGAGCATGAACCGCTTTGACTGCGTTCAGTGCCAGAACTGCGTCAACGTCTGCCCCAAGAGCGCTTTGACCATCGTCCCCGGCTACTTTGCGCCCGGTGTGGAGAAGGTTTCCGAAACCTTCGAGAAGCCCGCTCCTCTGACCCACGCCGTCCCCGCCCTGAACGACAGCAAGTGCGTCAAGTGCGGCTGGTGCTCCAAGAAGTGCCCCAAGCACGCCATCACTGTTGTACCCGGCAAGGGCTGGAGCGTCAACACAAGCGAGTGCATCGGCTGCGGCCTCTGCGCCAAGGAGTGCGCCTTTGGTGCCATCGAGATGGAGGGCGCTCCCGCTGCCGCCGCTGGCTCCGGCTCCCCCGTGGCTCAGGTCAGCATGGACAAGTGCAAGCTCTGCGGCCTCTGCGCCAAGAACTGCCCCAACAGCGCCATCACTGTGGATCGCAAGGCCAAGACCTGGACGCTCAAGACCGAGGACTGCGTGGGCTGCGGCGTGTGCCAGTCCGCTTGCCACTTCGAGGCCATCACCATTGCCGCCGCTCCCGCTGCTCCTGCCGGTGAGCCTGTCGCCAATGTGGACATGAGCAAGTGCAAGCTCTGCGGCCTCTGCGCCAAGAACTGTCCCAACGAGGCCATCTCCGTGGATCGCAAGGCCAAGACCTGGACGCTCAAGGCTGAGGACTGCGTGGGCTGTGGTGCCTGCGCCGCTGCCTGCCACTTCGATGCCATCACCATTGCCCCCGCCGCTGCTGCTCCTGCTGCTCCCGCCGCCGAGGAGAAAAAAGAAGCCGCCGCCCCCGGAACCAAGGTGATTGCTCTGCCTGGCCGCCGTCCCGTGACCATTCCTTTGAAGGCTGACGGCGAGGAAGCCCCTGTCCCCGGCTGCATCCGTCCTGAGTACAACGCCGAGTTTGTCGATCTGCCCCAGTGCGACCGTGACAAGTGCAAGTACTGCGGTCTGTGCATGAAAAAGTGCCCCAAGTCTGCCATTGAGGTGGGACGCAAGGAGAAGTTCTGGGAAGTCGATAATGCAGAGTGCGTCCGCTGCGGCGTGTGCGCTGAGGCTTGCCCCTTCGGTGCTCTGACCATCTGAGAACGTGCAATCTGTGCGTTTCCTGTAACAATCTTCCCTGCGCTCTGTGGAACCACCGCCGGGCGCAGGGTTTTGTTTCTATGTATTTTTAGTCTCTAAAAAAGTGGGTTGGTGGGTCTTTTCCCCCACGATACAAAGCGAAAGGAGAAAAACAATGTGTGTTGCATTGCCCGGACAAGTAAAAAAGCTCCGTCCTGACGGGGTTGCGCTGGTGGACTTTAACGGCAACATGGTAGAGGCTCAGGCCGGCCTGGTTCGTGTGAAGGAAGGGGACTGGGTGCTGGTTCACGCTGGCTGCATCATCCAGACCATGCGCTCCAACGAGGCGGAAGAGCTGATTGATATTTTCCGGGAGGTCGAACGCTTTGGCCATTGACCTGGAACAGCTCCGCCGCTTTCTGGCGGAATACGACGGCGAACCGCTGAACATCATGGAGGTCTGCGGCAGTCACACCGCCGCTATCTCTAAGCTTGGGATTCCTTCCCTCCTCTCCGACCAGCTGCGGCTGATGTCCGGCCCCGGCTGTCCCGTGTGCGTGACCCCCACCGCCTACATTGACCGGCTGATTGCCCTCTGCAAGGAACCGAATACTTGCGTCTGCACCTTTGGTGATTTGCTGCGGGTTCCCGGCAGCGGCGGTCACACCCTCCGGCAAGCCGGAGGAGAGGGCGGACGGGTGCGGATGGTTTACAGCCCCAACGACACCTTGAAATACGCCCTCCAGGAGCCGAACACCACTTTTCTCTTCGCCGCCGTGGGATTTGAAACCACCACTCCCGTTTATGCCCTGCTGCTGCAACGGCTGGTGAAAGAAGACATTCGCAACGTCAAGCTGCTGACCGCCCTCAAGACCATGCCCGCCGCCATTGACCACCTCTGCACCAGCGGTGCAAAAATTGACGCTTTTCTGGCTCCGGGTCACGTCAGTGCCGTGACAGGCAGCCACATCTTTGAACCCCTGGCTCAACAGCACCAAAAGCCCTTTGTGGTGGCCGGTTTTAAGGGCGGCGAGCTGCTCTCCGCCGTGTACGCCTGCGTGAAGCTGAGCGGGGAGGGCAAAGTGGTGAATCTTTACCCTTCCGTCGTCACCCGGGAGGGAAATACCGACGCTCAGGCCATAGTCAACCAGTATTTTGAACCCGCTCCCGCCGTCTGGCGTGGGATGGGGGAGATTGCCGGTTCCGGCATGGTGCTCCGGGAGGAATGGCAGCGATTTGATGCGGGCAGCGCCGGTCTCAATGAGGATCACGCCAACCCCGCTTGCCGCTGCGGAGAAGTGTTGACGGGCAAGATTTCCTCCAACCAGTGCCCCCTCTTCGGCAAGATCTGCACCCCCTTTCATCCACAGGGGGCTTGCATGGTGTCCACCGAGGGCAGCTGCTTCCAGTTTTATTCCAACCACAGGGAGAAATGACCATGAAAATCACCATGACCCACGGCAGCGGCGGACAGGCCACTTCGGAGCTAATCGCCTCTGTGTTTGCCAACGCCTTTCAAAATGATGTGCTCAACCGCATGGAGGACAGC
The DNA here is from genome assembly GCA_024404315.1 of Oscillospiraceae bacterium. GTDB lineage: Bacteria > Bacillota > Clostridia > Oscillospirales > Oscillospiraceae > Onthomonas. Next base: position 32,792 of record JAKSQD010000003.1, on the reverse strand, counting down.
GCCGTCGTGCCCGGCTCCGGTACCATTGCCGTGACCACAGACAGCTTTGTGGTCACACCCTTGCAGTTCCCCGGCGGCGACATTGGCCGCCTCTGCGTCTGCGGCACGGTCAACGACCTGCTGATGCGGGGCGCTGTGCCCCAGTATCTGACCTGCGGCTTCATTCTCCAGGAGGGGCTGGACACTGAGCTACTCCAGGAGCTGGTAGCGTCCATGGCCGCCACCGCACGGGAATCGGGCGTTGCCATCGTCGCCGGTGACACCAAGGTGGTGGAGGGCAACGGCGGTCTGTTTGTCAACACCGCCGGTGTGGGATTTGTACCCGCCGGTGTGGATATTTCCGGCGAAAATTGCCGACCCGGTGACGTGGTTCTGGTCTCTGGAACCTTGGGCGACCATCACGCCGCCATCCTCAGCAGCCGTCTGGGGATTGAGAACACCATCCAAAGCGACTGTGCCCCGCTGGGCGGCATGGTCAAGGCTCTGATGGAAGGCGGCATCCACCTCCATACCCTCCGTGACGTGACCCGTGGGGGACTGGCAACCGTGCTCAAGGAGTTGGCCTCCTCCTCCGGCGTTTCCATCCGGCTGGAAGAGGAAAAACTGCCTGTGACACCACAGGTGGGGGATCTCTGCGGCCTGCTGGGTCTTGACCCGCTTTACATGGGCAACGAGGGCAAGCTGGTGGCCATTTTGCCCGCCGAGGAAGCGGACAAGGCGCTGGAGCTGGTGCGCTCCGCCCCTTACGGCAAACACGCCGCCATCATCGGCACGGTCAACGCCGATCACCCCGGCTCGCTCACCATGCTGACCCCCATTGGCGGTCTCCGCCGCTTGGAGGTCTTGCAGGACGAGGGATTGCCGAGAATCTGCTAAAAGCCCATCCACAAAGCAAGCAAAAAAGTCTGGAACAGGAAATCGCTCTCCTGATTCCAGACTTTTGTTTTTTCTCAAACTGCATCTTCTCCTAAAAATCAGCCTTTTTGTGTATCTTTGTAGGCCTCCAGAACGGTCTCCTTGATTAGCTCATTGTATGCTTTTCCACCTACAGGCAGCAAATGTGTGTCATCCTGATCAAAATATTCTGGATGGTCTTTGCTGTATTCATACCAGTCAATCAGATAGGTGTTTTCTGTTCGTTCCACAAATTCTCGAATCATCTTGTTGTTCGCATCCCAGTAATCTTCATGTGGAGTAACAATGGAACAGACGAACATCTTAATGTCTGGGTCTAACAGTTCTCTCATCTCATCTAACTCATCTGTCAACAGATCATTAGAGCCAAGTTCGTAAATAACTGCATCTCCATTCCAACCGTCATTCACGTTTGAATTGTAAACTTCATCACCAGAGAAAGCACATCTTCCGATTTTGCAGTCCGCAATTCCGTTTGGGAATGTTTCATAGTAATATTTGGTGACATCCAACGTGATGGAATCACCGATCAGAAGAACACTTAAATCCTGAAGAAGTTCTTCTTTTTCCGCTTTCGTTAATTCATGATTCTCTTCCTGCTGCTTTTTCGAATCTTCTTTGTCAGTTTGGGGTGCTTCTTCTTCGGTTGCAGTTGATTCAGGTTCCTCCTCCTGCTGCTTTTCCGGTTGTTTTTTGTCGGTTTGGGTGGCTTCTTCTTCGGTTGCAGTTGATTCAGGTTCCTCCGCTTGCTGCTTTTCCGGTTGTTTTTTGTCAGTTTGGGGTGCTGCTGTTTCCGCTTCCGCTAATTCACGTTCCTCTTTCTGCTGTTTTTCCAATTGCTGCTTTTCCAAACGTTCTTTGGCAATTTGGGCGGCTTCATACTGAATCTCCGTCTTTTCTGCTGCAATATTCGCCAAATCTCTTTTAGGAACAAATGCAACACAAAGAACCTCTGCGAACAGAACAGCTACACAGATTCCTGATACAATCTGCATACGTTTTACTTTTCTTGCCTTTATGCGTCTGCCTACTGCTGTACCGGACCTATCACCAAGCAGAGCAAAGTATTCTCCAATGACACCCTTTCGAACCGGTGTCTCAATAAAATGATAACCCAAGGAAGCCAAAAGGAAGGAAAGAAGAATCACCAAAAGATTCATCCACCATTTCGCTTTTATTCCACCTGTCAGGATAATAATCACAACATAGTGCCAAAGATAAATACTATAAGAACGATTGCCGAGCCATTGTAATGGTTTACAGCCAAGCATTCTTGCAAGAATGCTATTGTTATCCAGGACAGTATAAATCACAAGAACAGCGAATAGAGAAACCAATACATATCCGCCCCAGTAGAGCCAGTTGCTGTGCCCATCCCAAACGCACATACAAACAATCAGCAGGAGCATGGCTGGTATTCCTACGAAATCTGATAAAGCTTCAGGATATCTATGACTGCTTCGATATGCCCCTGTTAATAAATCCAAAATGGCACCAAATAAAAAAGAATAGAGCCGTGTATCTGTTCCATAATAGACACGGCTTGGATCATCTCCTGGGTGGAACATAACTCCCATTAAAACTGCCGAAACAAAAGCAAATGCAATGACAACATACAACGTTACTTTTTCTTTTTTAGGAAATTTAGAAAGAACAAACACCACAAGAGGGAAAACAAGATAAAATTGAATTTCCACTGCCAAAGCCCAGAAATGAGTCAATGGAGAAGGAGTTCCGGCACTTTCAAAGTAAGATACTTGATTGATAATCTGCCACCAGTTATTGTAGAAAAAGATTGCCGAAAGCAAATCCTTGCATCCTTTTGTGAATGCAACTCTGTCCAGAATCGCTGTCATAAGGATAGCGAAGGCAGTTACAGTCAAAACCAATGGGAACAGACGAACAATCCTTTTCTTCCAAAAAGTCAAGAAATGAAAGGTTCCTGTCTCAGCAATTTCTTTTGTCATATTTCTTGTGATGAGATATCCCGACAACACAAAGAAAACAGGAACTCCTAATAATCCACCTTTTGCAAACGGTAATTGCAGATGATAAAAAAACACCATCATGATTGCAATGGCTCTCAATCCATCTAAACCGTTGATATATTGTTTTTCCATAATAAAAAATCTCCTTTTTTAACACGCTCTAAAGTGTGTGTTAAAAAAGGAAATTTGCCCAAAAGCAAGAAATTTTTTCGTAGAACGAGGCGCATTTCCGCAGGAATACTGACGTATTTCAAGGGAATGGAACAAAGTTCTGCGGAACAAAAGTCCGCTTTGGGGTGCGTTTTGCGTTTTTAAAACACACTCTAGTAATTCCGCTCTTTTCGGCGCTTGGCCAGCTCCAAAAGCTGCGGATAACGTTTCAATAGCTCGGCAACACGTGCTTGGTATTTATCTTGAATGTCCTTATGGCGCTTTTCATGGGTCAAAAGCTGCTGTTTGACGGCGACACCGCCCTCAGCGCTGAACCCCGTCAGGCCGCCCTGACTGCCCAAAACCCGGTGGCAAGGGGTGAGCAGCAAAATGGGATTTTTTCCGCAGGCTCCGCCCACCGCTCGGCTGGCTGTGGGGCGGCCAATCTGAGCGGCAATCTGTCCATAGGTTCTGGTTTCGCCGTAGGGGATGCTTCGGAGCGCCTCCCAGACAGTTTTTTGAAATTCTGTCCCTTTGGGGGCAATGGGTAGGTCAAATTGCTGTCGTTTTCCGCCAAAGTATTCCAAAAGCTCCGCCTGCAAGCGATCCAAAAGGAGACTGTCCTCCTCGTCCTCCCACTTGGGGGCGGGAGCCGGGTTCGTGCTCAGAGCAACGATGGCTCCTTCCTCCACCACAGCGGTCAGCGGTCCGATGGCGGTGGGAATCACCCGGGCGGTCAAGCGTACCTCCGCATGACGGCCACCACTTTGCCGAGAATCTGGCAGCCGGTGCCGTCAATGGGGTCATAGTTCTTGTTTTCAGGCAGCAGCCAAATCTGACCCCGCTCCCGGCTGAACCGTTTGCAGGTGGCCTCCTCCCCCAAAAGGGCAATCACGATATCACCGTTTTGAGCAACGGGCTGACGGAGCACCACCACATAGTCATTGGGCATGATACCGGCTTCTACCATGGAATCGCCACGGATGCGCAGGGCAAAATGCTCCCCGGAGCGTCCCTGTGTGTCAAAGGCCAGATAGTCCTCCACGCACTCCTCCGCCAGAATGGGAGCACCAGCGGCCACGTTGCCCAGAACGGGCACACGGTTGAGCACAGGTCTGACCTCTTCGGGAACCTGGCTTTGCACAGCGGTGATGGCACGGGTTTTGCCGCTGCTGCGGTTGATGACACCGGCTTCCTCCAGGGCTTTGAGATGGAAATGGACGGTAGAAGGGCTTTTCAGGCCGACAGCGGCGGCAATCTCACGGACAGAGGGGGGGTATCCGTTTTCGGCGGAAAACTGCATCAGGTAATCATAAATCACCTGCTGTTTGGGTGTCAATTGTTTCATATAGAACCTCCAGACTGAAAGGGGATGTCGGTTTCTTGTTTTCAGTTTAGCACAAATGTTTCAGAGATGCAAACATTTGTTCCAAGTTTCCCGAAAATTTTCTGACCTTTTTCTTCCAAAAAGCGTGGTAGAAAAACCGGATCCAGTCCAAAGGGGTCACGACGCAAAAAGGGGGTCTGGAAAGGCTCGCAACCCTTCCAGACCCCAAACAAGAGAATGAATTAGAATTGCTTAGAGAAAGCGGGAGGTTCTGTTATTCTGCAAAGGGAGTCATCTCCACCACCTGATCGGTGTACTTGCCCAGAATGTTCAGGGCTTCCTCCTCGGTGATGGGCTTCTTCTCTTCGGAGCGATCCACATAGAACCAGGGATTTGCCTCATCCTCTTCGCCGTCATAGATCACTTCGTCCTGCACCTGGAGCATCCCACCGTCGAAGACATAGAACACGTCGTAGGAGTTCATTGCGCTGTTGGCTGCCTGCTCGTGAACCATGTTATCCTGCACCAGGGAATAAACGTCACGCTCGCCGCCGCTGAACAGGTGAACCAGATTTCCTTCGTCCATGCAGAAGCCGTCCAGCAGCATACCAAACTCACCGCCAGTACCCATCAGCAGCTCATCAGAGCCGTCACCGTTCAGGTCAACGTAGGTGTAACCAAAGGGTGCTTCGGGGTCTTCGGGATAGCCGTAAATACCGCTGATACCCATTTCTTCAAACACTTCCGGCTCGCTCTTGGCGGCCAGAGCCTCACGAACAGCGGAAATCACTTCTTCATAGGAGGTGTAAACGCCAACGGGATTTTCCACATCGTCGCCGTCTGCTTCGCCCTGCATGGGGGTGAAGATTTCGTTTGCGATGCTCACCAGATCGCTGGTGATGGCGTTCAAATCCTTTTCGCTGTCGGTGTCAACGACGGAGATGGTATAGGTGATACCGGGAACCATATCCTTCCACAGGATGCAGGCGACCTTTTCTTCACCGTCCACCGCCTGAATCACGGCGTTGCAGTAGCTGACCATCTGATCCTCGATGGTCTGAGTCCAGTCATAGTACATACCGGCCAGGGTCTCCATATCGCCGTCATCTCTGGTCTGCGCACGGTGGAAATACTGCTGACCGTTGAGATTGAAGTCCAGCTCGGCAATGGGATACTGGGGGTCTCCAGAGTCGATGACCAAATAGGTCAGGTCGGTGGCCTCTGCAGGGGCAACCAGAGTCACGTTGGTTTCTTGCACCTGCTCCTCAGGGGTGACTTCCCGGACGGGATTGACAACCTGAGCACCGGGAGTGCTGGCTTCTGCCGAAGCGTCACCGGAAGCGGAGCCGTCGGCGGAGTCGGCGGGGGCGGAGGTCTCCACCGAGGCAGAAGCAGAGGCGGAGGCATCACCGCCGGACTGTGCCGGTGCTGCGGGCTTAGAGCCGCAGGAGGCGAGAGCAAAGCACATTGCCAAAATCAGTGCAAGAGCTTGAATGGTCTTCTTCATAAGAATCATCCTTTCCAATTATGATTGGGGAACATATTCAGGATTCAGAACGTCACCAAAATCGGCGTAGGGAATCTCAAATTCAATGGTACCAGCGGCATAGGGCTGCAAGGTGTACTCGGTGGAAATGAACACAACGTGTTCCTCGGAGAGGTAATAGGTGGGAGCAAATGTAATCGGAGCGCCCTGGGTAAATTCCTCTCCCCACAGGTCAAAATCAGTTTCCGTTCCATCCAAAATCACCAGGCGGATATTTTCCTGATAGTCTGGATAGAAGGGATTCATTTCACCGTCCTGAATGCGCTGGGCGGCGATTTCTTCGGACTTTGCCAGCACCAGCTCCGCCGCTACGGAGCGGAAGTTTTCCTTGCCCAACTGGGCAAAGGTAATGATTTCTCCGGTTCTGACATCGTAATTGCAGCAAAAGCGCTGCGTTTGGCCGTGAGCACCATGGGTGTACATCTGCTCATCGAACACCACGCTGAGGACGGTCTCATCAGACCGAGCCACTCTGCCCTCCAGGGAGAGGAAATAGGGAACATAATTTCCGTTCTCATCCACCAGAGCGAAGCTCTCCTCCTCGCCCATGCTGTCATACTCCTCCTGGGAAGACTCGGTGTAAAAGTCTCGGAGATCCTTGACTCCATACAGGACTTCATCCAAGGACTGCTGAATCTTCTGCTGAATCTCGGAATCTGCCATGGTGACAACCGGTTCCACATAAGAGCAATTCAGCAGCATCACGTCATCCTCGGCAAAGGCAGAGGCATCCACCTGACGAAACACAACCTGAGCGGGAACAAAAGCCTCTTCCTCCGGCTGCACAGAGGCTTCGCTTTGGTCGGCGGGGTCTGTGCTTGCTTCGGGGGCTTCCTCCTGGCTGGATTCCGTCGGTGCTTCTGATACGGAACCGGACAGCGAAGAGGTAGCGGGAGCATCGGTTTGTGTTCTGCCTGCACAGGCAACCAAGGCAAGGGACATTGCCAAGGCGAGCAGCAAGGCTAAAAACTTGTTCATGGGTCTTCCTCCTTTGCAATGAGGATCTGTTGTTTTTTATGAAAATGATTATACTGTATTATTTCAAATCATACAACTACAAACTGGTTACAAATGGATACAGCTTCCCCAAAAAAACACACAGTCCATACCAAGGATGAACTGTGCATTTTTTATCCCAAATAGGACGTTTTTCTCAAGGCAATACCGCATAATAGGGATGTGCGGATTGCGCAGTAATTTTGCTTCCAAATTTGTTGGGAAAGCCGCAGGAATACTGACGTATTTCAAGGGTTTAACGGCAAATTTGGGAGTAAAGGGACAAGCAAGGCGCACATTCGACTATTGTGCGGCGTTGCCTCAATAAACCACCACTGCGGTACCCACTCGACAGACCTCGTAAATCTTCTTGGCGGCGTCATAGGGGGTGTTGACGCAGCCGTGGGAACCGTTGGTCAAATAAATGTCTCCGCCGTAGCGCTCCGGATCCTCGGTGCGCCAACTGGAATCATGAATGCCCACGTTTCCGGTGAAGGACATCCAGAAGTTGACGTAGGAGCTATAGCCCATGGTGACATAAGTACCCAATGTAGCCGGGCTTTTGTGGCAGTCCATCGCCCAGACGCTGCCGCTGGGGGTGGCGCAGCCCTCCTTGTTGGGGTTGCCGGTGACGACAGGGGTATCCACCACCAGCTCATAGTCCTTGTAGCACCACATATGCTGGTCGGCAATGCTGACCTCCACATAGGTTCCGCCGATGTCGTCCACGCCTCGATTGTTGGCCGTGTAGCGGTACACCGGCTCCAGCGTGACTTGTTCTCCCTTTTGCACCGCTTCCAGCAAAGCGTCTGTGGTTGCTTCCCGGTTGATGCACCAGCCATAGTCTCCGCCCTTGAGGACAACAGTTTTTCCACTGTGGGTCTTGACGGTGTGGGTCAGACCAAAGGTATCGTACTTATAAGCCAGATTTCGCTTGACCCAATCGGCCACCAGCTCTTTGTCCACCTTTCTATTTCCCTTTTTGTCCTTCACGAGCCAGGTGGAAATCACGGTTTCATCCACCACCTCAACACGTCCATCCTCGAAGTCATAAGTGATATGGGCGGTGGTCAGGCGGTTCAGCTCCTCCACCTGACGGAGCAGGTCTTTGTCATCGCTGAAAACGGTGGGCTTGACATAAAGGTCCAGCGCCTCCAGGTCGATGCTCTCCGCCTTGGCATCCAATGCGTCAAAGATGGCTTTTTTGGCCTCCTCCTGGCGCAGCTCGTTGCCCTGAACCTCTTCCTTGATGTGGAAGCCTTTTCCCTTCGTCGCCTCGACGGTGGCGTTTTCTGCTGGGGTGATGTACAGATCGTTGAAACAGCGCATCCGATCCACCATCTGCTGTGCCATCTTGCTGTCATAAATGATGGCGGTGGAGGCGGTCAGCTCGTGAGGTTCCAAGTAATCCAAAAACCACAGCTTGGGGTCAAAGGAGGCCAGCATTTCCTCCAGCTCACCGTGATCCTCATAGGTCATGTTCAACTGTTGGGCGGAAATGGTTTCCGATTCGCCGCCCCGCTCCTGAACGGTGAGCAAATAATCCTGCACGCTGGCATTGATGGCAGCACGAGCCCGCTCTTTTTTGCAGCCGCTGACATCCACGCCATTGACGGTGGTGTGGTTGGGAAAGCGGTCGGTAAAATAAATCACGCCTACGCCGTAAATCGCACCCAAAAAGGCCAACAGTACAGCAACTATCAGAAGGTAAATCAACGGGCTGATTCTTTTTTTCTGAGGTGTCATCGCCCGCTTGGCCGCTCCCTGTTTCATCATCGTTCCTCCTGCTGATTGATGCGCCTGTGCGCAGCACTGAAATGGATGTTCGAAAAAGCCGCTCCGCAAAGAACGGTGCGCCGATGGCACCGCTTGCAAAACAGCTTCGAAAGGAACGGACAGACAGCAAAGCCTCTGTGCCATTCCTCTTCATACACTGATACTCTATCACAGACGACCCGCCGACGCAAGGAACAAATGTTTACAGCGCAAATTCTGCGTTTCCTTTCCGTTTTATGCTTCAACATCCCCTATTTATAGACATTTTCCGAACCGGCAGCAATTCATGCCACATATTTTTATGATTCACTGACAAAGTGAGAGAATTTTTTTATAAGATAGAACCAAAAGTACTTGCCATATCGCACAAAAAAGGATATAATAAACCCGTACCCTCTTAGAGACAATAGCAGATAGAGGAAGGAGTGGTGTTCCATGCTCAAGGCAGTCATTTTTGATATTGACAACACCCTCTACAGCTTCGATGACGCAAATCGTGTCGCCACCGCCGCCACCGCTGCTTATGCTCAGAGGGAGCTGGAGCTTTCCAGCGAAACCTTCCTCGCCTCCTGTCGGGATGCCATGTATCAGCAGTTCCGTGAGCACGGCAACTCCTCCGGCTGTCACAGCCGCTCCCTCCGCTATATGATGGTCTTGCAGAAGCACCATCTGCCTCTCTTTCACGCCCCCATCCTCAGTGATCTGTATTGGGCAGAGCTGCTGCGGGTGATTGTTCCCTTCCCCGGCGCAAAAGAGCAGCTCTCCGAGCTGAAAGCACATGGAATCCGCCTCGGCGTGGGAACCGACATGACCGCTGACTGGCAGCTAAAAAAGCTGGATCGTCTGGGTCTGCTGGTCTTGATGGATTTTATCGTCACCAGTGAGGAAGCAGAGGCGGAAAAACCCTCCCAGCCCTTTTTTGACCTGGTGCTGAAAAAGGCCGGATGCGCCCCCGAGGAATGCCTGTTCATCGGAGACCATCTGCAAAAAGACGTTCTGGGCGCACAGTCTGCCGGAATGAATGCACTTTGGTATCAGCCTGACCCTGTAAAGGCTGCCGAACAACCGCTTGTGAAATCAATCCCCGGGTATCACGGATTGATCGATCATATAATCCAAAATTAAAATCAAAGGAGAACCTATCATGAAAGAGTTTACCTACGTTGTCAAGGATGAACTGGGCATTCACGCTCGTCCCGCCGGCCTGCTGGCTAAGGAAGCAAAGAAGTTCGCCTCCGCTTGCACCATCACCAAGAACGGCCAGACCAAGAAGCTGACCCAGCTGATGATGATTATGGCTCTGGGTGTCAAGAAGGGCGAGACCGTCACCATCAAGGCTGATGGCGCTGACGAGGATGCAGCTATCGCAGCACTGAAGGCCTTCTTCGATGCTAACCTGTAATCAATAGGCTGTCAAATCGTTCTGAATGATTGGGGCGTTTCTGTTCTTTGGGGCAGAAGCGCCCTTTTCGCATAGTTAAGCGCAAAAAGACCATCTACCGGGCGGCAGATGGTCTTTCTTTGTTTCAAACTGCTGTTGTTTTAGGCAGGGGTTTTATCGGTAGTGGTTTTATCGTTGGTGGTTTTATTGGTCGTGGTTTTCTTGTTGGTGGTCTTTTTGGTGGTCTTTTTCTTGGTGGTTTTCTTTTTGTCGGTTTTGGAATCGGTCTTCGTGTTGGTGGGCGTGACGGGCTTGGGCACTTCCTTTTTCTTGGTACCAATCACGACGATTTCCTTTTCCGGGGTATAGGTGCTGAAGGACTCCTTGGTCTCAGAGAGAACCTTGCCGTCAGCATCCTTGATGATGCGGTAGGTCTGAACCCGGTAGCCGTCCACGCCGTGCTGCTCATAGTAAGACTTGCCCTCTTCCATGGTGGAATCGGTCTTGGTTTCGGTGGAGAAGGGCTTGGTTTCGAGGGTTTCGCTGCGGATTTCCACCTTATTGCTGTTGGTCTTGGTACCGAGAATCTCCACGGTAGCGTAACCGTTCCACATACCGGCTACCAGCTTGATGGGGTACTTCTGGTTGTTGGTGAACTGGAAGTCAGGGCCACCCCAGGAAACGGTGGCATCCATGCCCAGGCCGATATAGCTGGAAGCGTAAGTATGGTTGTGGCGCTCGTCAATCTGGAGGTTGGCGTACAGGGTGGCGGAATAGAGGGTAGAGGACATTTGGCAGATGCCGCCGCCGTATTCCTGCACAGTCTCGCCGTTGAAGTAAGCGGGAGCCTGATAGAAGCCGTTCTCAGCGGTACGCTGACCCAGGGTGTTGTTATAGGAGAAGCTATCGCCGGGGAGCAGGATAATACCGTTGATTTTCTCACCGGCCAAACGAACGTTGGACTTTCTGCCGTCGGTGCCGCCCACCTTGGTGTCATAGGCAGAAAGGCGGTCTTGGAAGAGGTTGTTTTTGAGGTTTTCGGTGGTGATTTCCGGCTCGGTGTAAACCAGCTTGATGGTAACGGTTTTCCCCTCTTCCGCCTCTTCGAAGTCCTTCTTGGCGGCATCGGTGTCAAAATCCACGCTGGTGACGGATTCCACAATCTCATAGTTGCGGCGATCCTGGCTCAGGGTCAGGGTGGCATCCGAAGACTCCTTGCACACCTTCTTGCGAATCTTGTTCCAGTCCAAGGGCTTGACTTCGCCGGTAATCATGGGGCATTCAATCACCGTTTCATAATCGTCGGCGGCAACGGCTGCGTAAATCAGCTCGGTCAACGCCGCCTCGTCCACGCTGTGGCCGGTAATGCCCTTGACAATATCCAGATCCTTGGTCTTTTTGTTGACCTTATAGGTGCTCTGAACGGTGGTATTGATGTCCATCAGGCCGCTTTCCTGAATATGCGTGGAGAGCTTTTCGCCGTCCGCCAGCTCGGGGAGCTGCTTGATGTCGCTGCCCATTGCGTGTGCCTTGACAAAGGAAACGCCACGGGTCAGGAAGGAATTTTTGTTCGGCTTCATCACGGTTTCCACCGCCGCCTGGGTGTCCATGGTCAGGGTGTCGCCTACCTGAACGCTGTAGGTTTTGCCGTCCACGGCCACGCCAAGCTCGGCGTTGGCAAGACGCTCCTCAAACGCTTTGTTCAGGGCTTCCTCGGCCTCTGCCTGGGTCAAGCCGCCCAGCTCCACGCCGTTGACGGTGGTTTTGGGCAAAACGGTATCCTCTTTGACCTGTGTGCAGAGAAACGCATAGCCTCCTGCCAGCACAGCCGCCGTACAAGCCACGGCAATGGCAATTTTTCCTCCCACGCCAATGCCCTTTGCGGCGTTGGCCTGATTCTGATTGACTTCGCTCACGTTCACAGCCTCCTTCTATGGCCTTTGTGTGATCTGGTATCTCGCTCTGTGACAGAGCGCTATTTTTCATATTACAGGGTTTATTATAGCCGTTTGTCAAAGGAAAAGCAAGTGGCAAGCCTCGCATCTTTTCTGGAATTTGTTCCAAAAAAGAGCGATTTTGAAAAAATTTTTCCTTTGTCATCGAATTGACTTCTTATTGTCATTCTTTTTCTTTTTTCTGGGCAAAAAAAGCGCTCCCAGCAGAGCCGGGAGCAAAAAAATGATATTGAGTTACTTCAACAATTCCTGCCAGGTTTTGGGGCCAACGATGCCATCCGTTTTGAGTCCCAACTGATTCTGTGCCTCTCGGACGGCGTTCTCGGTCTTGGGGCCGAATATACCATCCATCTTGAGGCCGCCAATCAGCTTTTGCAGCACTTTAATCTGCTGCCCCTGATCGCCTCTTTGCAGCGTTTTCATGTCAAACGTTTCTCCTTCTTCTTCGGTCAAAAACAACTCCCGTTCCGCCTGCCTTCGTCTGGAGAGACCGGGCAGCACTTCTCCACCCACTCGGTTATAGAGCAGCATTGCTTCGGCAATTTCCTCCACGCTTCGATTCTGACAGAGGGTTTTCAGGTTGTTGCTTCCGCAATTAAAGGCAAAGCTGCAAAGGGCTGATTTCTGATTCTGGTTAAGCTCCCGGGTCAGAGGAACATAGCAAACGCTGTTGACATAGCCCCAACACTTGGCCAGGTCTGCCGCCAGCAGGCTATCCGCTCTGGCTCGGGTGATGGTCATACCCGAGTGTACTTTTTTGTGATCCACCGTTCCTGTGTGTCCGTAGCCAATGGTCCACACGCCAGCGGCACACCGATAGGCTTTCAGACTCAGCCCTTCAAACTCCCTGACCAGCGCCAGACCTGCCGCATTCATCGCCACGTCACTCGCCGCCCTTTCCGTTGTTCTGGCTGGCAAAGATGCCTCGGACGGATTCGGGCACCAGCTCCGGGTTCAAGCTGCAAAGGTTTTCCAAAATACTGGCCACTTCCATGAGCACGATGTAAACGCAAATCGAGGCGCTGACCGGAACGTTAAAGCCCAAATCCACATAATTCTGAGCAAAATCCACCCCATAGCCCAGCAGCATACACAGCAGCAGCGCCACCTTGTGGAAAAAGCCCTCCCGCATCCGTGTGCTGGAAAACTGTTTTAACCCCGTGGCCTTGAGCATTCCTGAGAGAAAATCCAGAACAATAAAGCCAAAGGTAATCAAAAATTGCATGTCTCCCCTTCTTTCCTGTGATTTTACTGACCGCCCACTGGTTCAGGTGGGCACAATGACATAGAGAATCGGAGCGGTGAAGGGATAACCACTGGTTCGCAGAACCGCTGCGCCCCCTTTTCCGTATCGCTTTCCCGCTTGATTGCAGCTGAAAATGGCTCCGTCCCCGGCGCTGACGCAGACATTGGAGTCTTGGATATACACCACGCCCGCCTTTTGATAGCCCTCGGGCAGTTGAGAAAAGAGACAGTCCACCCGCTCTATGGTATAGGTTCCGTCGAGGAGATGTCCCCTACCCGTGATGGCTTTTGACACGGTGGTTTTGGTGACTCCTTTTCTTCCGTCCGGTTGGGTGTGCCCGATGATTTTCCCCACCGGCAGCACCCCCGCCAATTGCAGCACGATGGAGGCAGCCCGCCCACAGCTGATGCTCCGATGCTCCTCCAAGGTCACGAGGCTGACCACCCCCACGGCCTCTTTGTGCAAAGCCTTCCAATCGTAGATTTTCCCGTAGACAAAAGGAGCCGCCAAAGCAGCCCTTTCCCCACAGCTCAGGTTTCCCAGCAGAGCGGCGGAGATATAGCGCACCGCTCCGCCGTGGAGCACCGGCAGATACCGGGTCTCCGTCCCCACCGAGTTGACGCTCACCCAATCGGTGATAACATCCACGCTGTCCAAAAAGCCCAGCCTTCCCACCGGTTCCTCGGTGGGATAGACGCTGGAGGGGTAGAGCCGGAGGTTTGCCCCGCTGGTTGAGAGAACCGTGTACTCCTTGGTATTCACGTCAGCGCCTCGCCGTCCTCTCCCACCTGCGCTTGAAGCCCTTCTTCCACCAAAGCTCTGACAGCAAGGGTTTCCTGACGGATGACAGGAAATTCCAAATTGACCTGCACCCAAGTGGCCGTGGTGTAGTTGCTGCCATCGGTCAGGTTGAGCAGCCATTCCAGGCGCACCTCTCCCGCCAGGTTCACATACACTCTGGCAATCCGCTTTCCGCCACAGGGGGACAGGCGGTAGACATTGGAGACGGGTCGAACTGTTTCCGGCAGGGTGGCCAGCGTCACCGTACTCCCACCATAAGTCACCTGCACACTGCCCGTCAGCCTGCAAATTCCCCCCTGCACGCAAAAGGCCGGCACACCCAGTGGGCTTCCGCCGAACTGGTCGCTGTAGCTCGTCACACCCGAGGCCAAGGACAGCGCCTGCCAGTTGGAAGAACCGGTTTCCAGCTCTTTGACCTTCTGTTCCAGGCTGTTCACCTGGGAAAGCAGGTCGCCGGAGGAGGTTCCCACACCGCTGCCCACGCTGGCCTCCGAGTCATCCGCCGCATAAGAGGAAGAAAATTCCGTTCTCACACCGCCGTCACACGCAATATGAACGCCAGCGGCAATCATTCGGTATTCCGTGCCATCCGCCGTCCGAATGGGAACCACGTCGCAGGGTCGAACAAAGCCGCCGCCAAAGTGGGCACACTGTCCCACCCGATAGCCAACCAAGCCCGTCAGACGGGCGGCGGCAGCGTTCAAGGCGCTTTGTGTCATAAAGGGGTTGCGGATGTAGAGGTTAAACTCTCCCCCGTCCACCACGGGCGCAAACAGCTTTTCTTCCTCGCTCACCTGACAGACAATGCCCGCCGGTCGCCACAAGCCGCCGATTTTCAGAGAATCCTCATAGACATAATCCGACGTGAGCACCCGAAGGCCGCCGGGAAGATACAGCGTCATTTCCTCCAGCGAAACAAATTTCAGCTTTCCTTCCCCGTTAATCAGGGCGTTTTGTCCGTTGAGTGCCGCAACATACCCAATCATCTCGGCGCAGGTATAGCCGGTAATCTCCTGATTGATGTATTGATTGGTCAGGACGGGACGCTCCGGCTTTAAGGTGGCTCCCTTGTAGCGTTCGGCGTCGGTACACTGGTCGAGAATGTCCGCCACGATTTTGGTGGTGGAATATCCCGCCGCTTCCTTGGCGACGTTGGGAAGATACTTTCGGTTCAACAGATACGCCCCGTCAAAGCCGGTAATGGTGGTGTTTTCCCCATCCTGCTCATTTTCCGTCACGGTGAACCAGCCCATGTGCTCAGAGTTGTAGTTTCCCATGCTGATTTCACCGGTGCTCAGATTCACCCGAATCTTCTTGTTCAGCAGGTTTTTGCTTCCGCTGATTTTGATTTTCACGGAAGCGGAGGACAGGCCGCCGATGCTGAGTTGCTCGGGGAACCCGGCATCGTATTCCATGCTGAGAAACTCCTCTGGGGAAAAGAGCGGGGTGTTGGTGTAATTGAACTCCACGGCGGAAACCGTGCTGGGCTGGGTATAGATGCTTTCCTGTAACACTTGACTTGCCATCGGCTCACCTCTCAATCAGGTCAACGGCCATTCCCTCGGCGTAAGGCAGGCCACTAACCACGCTGTAGATGGTATAGGTAGGCGCTCCGGCGTACATGGTTCCACTAAACACCGTGGAGCTGTCCTTTTTCAGCACCACAGTGAAAAAATCCCCCTTCACGGCGTTTTCAATCTTCTGAGCCTCCGCCAGAGTCAACGGCGGCCATTTCACCTTGATGGTGGTTTTCACCGCCACAATGGTGCCCACCATTTTGCCGGAGGCGCTGCGCCCGGTGTTGGCCGACCAAATGGGCTCTCGTCCCACCGTCACACCGCCCAGGGCAGGGGTGGGCATGGTCACGCCGCCAATGGTCAATACTTCGTTTGCCACGCTCTCGCCTCCTTACAGTCGGATGGGACTTTGACCGGTGATGCGCCGCTGACGGTTGATGTAATCCACCGTACTCTGTCCCACCACTCGGCCATCCAGCATCACCTTGACCACAATGGGCTGACCACCGCCGTCCATGCGCTGCACCACACGATCCGCCAGATGATCCATCCAGCCGGTATTCCGCTCCAAGGGCAGCACCGCTTCTTTTCCGGCTTCGCCGCCGCCCAAAAGGGTGCTTCCCGCCATGCCAAACAGCTGCGCACCGTCCAAAATACCGCCCTTTGCGTTCCAGCTCACGCTGAAATGGGGGATGGGAATGGGTGCTCCGCTCCAACTGACGCTGACTCTGGGCAGCTTCAAATCAAACTTGGCCGACAGAGAACCAATCCACTCCTTGACCGTTCTCCAGCCATTTTTCACCAGCTTTACGCCCAAATTCACCGGGTTGAGGTGGCCTATCCAGCTTTTCACGCTGGTCCAACCGCTTTTGGCCAGCCTCACGCCCTCCGCCACCGCCGGAATGGAGCCAATCCAGCCCTTCACGGTGCTCCAACCCTGCTTGACGAGCTTCACCGCCGTCTGAACCACTCGGCTGTTGCCCCAGTGTTCTTTCAGGTTGTTCCAAGCCTCTTCCACACGGGTTTTGCTCAGGAGCACCCGGATGGGAACCATCGGATTCAGCGCCGCCAGCGGCTTCAAAACGTTGTTCTGGAACCAGCCGCCAATGTTGGAGGCCGTCTTTTTCAAACCCTCTACAATGCCGCTGCTGAACAGGTTGCTCATCACCTGACCCAGCCGTGCCAGGGGGCCGTCACTGCCCAGGAAATTCGCCATGCCCTCCAGCGCCACATAGACGAAATGGAAGCCATCTCCCAGGGCGTTGAGTCCCGCTACAATCACATCGCCCGCCCAGCTCGCCAGCGGTTTCAGGAAGAAATCCCACACCGCTCGACCGATGGGAGCCAGCACATCCAGCACGCCGCAAAGCACATTCAGCGCTTCGGTCAGCATTCCAAAGGCCGCCGGGAGTCCCTTTTGCAAGGTCCACTCCTTCAAGGGCTGCAAAACATGGTCATACCCCCACTTGAGCGCCCCTTTCAGGCGTTGCGCCAGCTGATCCGCCGCCGCCGCTAGCTGCTGAAAGCCCTTGATGGCGGATAACCCCTTCCAAAGCTCCAGCTTCTTCACGGTTTGCGCCGCTTCCTTGAGATTTTTTGTTCCGGTTTTGCTCGTCGCTTTTTTCCCGCCGGAAGAAGAACTTTTTCGGCCTCCGCTGCTGCTTTTCTTGGCGGAAGTTTTCTTTTGGGCGGTCTTTTTCTCGGAACCCGCCGCCTTGCTCAGACGGTTGATTTCATCAAAGCTCATCAGGGAGCGGAGCGCTTTTGCCGTCTTTTTGGACGCTTCCGCCACTTGGTTCAGGGCTTTGGAGAGCTTGCTGACCGCCGTGGTGGTGGCGGTCATGCGCTTGTTCATCAGGTTTAGATTTTTCACCACCAGGGCGGTGCGTCCGACCTGTGTCCTTTGTTCTGACCTCTGACTTCTGCCGCCGCCCAAACCACCAAATTCCTCCTGCATCTTCTCACCCCTTTTCTCGGTTCACCTTTTGGGCTGCATATCGCTCCATAACGCTCCGCCAATGCTCCAGCTTCATCTCTCGCACCTCCTCTTCCGTCCAGAAGGGGAAGCTTTCGTAAAGCTCTGGCAGTTTTCCTTCCAGCACCGCACGGGCAATCAGCCCCGCCTGCTGGTAGGCAATGACGGATTGGTCTTGTGCCTGTCTCCGGCGGGCTTCTCTGCGGGCAAGAACCGTATCCACGATTTCCCCGCAGGTCATGTCCTCCATCCGCCAGAAGTCCAACCCGGCAATGCAGCCCTCTTTCAAAAGCTCGTCCAGCGTCAGTCCTTGCTCTTCGCCAGACGAGGGGGCGCTTCCCCCGGCGCTTCCTCTCCTTCCTCCAGCTGGCGGAAGATATCCTCCACCGCCTGCTCCAGAGAGGTTTTCAACTGGACGGCCTGCGCCTGGCTGATGAGACCAGAGGCCGCCGCAATGTCAAAGGCCAGACCGCCAAACTGCGCCTGACCGCCCCAGCCCTCATCCACCAGACGGTCATACAGCTCACCGCCGTCCTGGATGGCGTTGCCATTGCCCTTCCAATTTAGAGCGGCGTGGAGCAGAGCGGCCATTCTGTCGCAGTCACCAGCGGCGGACAGCACCGTCTGCATGGCCTCCTCCTGAAATTCCTCCCTCAGCGCCCTCTGACCGGCCACAGTCAGCCGAAGCTGAACCTGTTCCCCGTCCAGATTCAGTGGATAGTAACGTTTTGCCATGGTTTCCTTCCTTTCTCAAGGCTTTGGGCGGCTTCCCCTCCGTCCTCGCAGGCTGGTCGGGGGAAGCTCCGCCGAAATGGGATTACACGCCGGGATTGGTCACAACCCAGTCGCTCTGAAGGTTCACCACCAGCTTTGCGGTAATCAGCTCATCCACCTTTGCGCCCACAACATAGGTACTGATATAGCCGCTGGAAGTGAACTTGGTACCATCGGGGAAGGCAACCTCCACGGTCTTAATGGTGCCCGCATTCTGCGCCGCCTTGACGGTGCGGAAATCGGAATCGGTGGCGCTGTTGTCGAAGAGATATGTCACCTCAAAGGCGCTGGTATCCTGCACGCCGGGGACATGCTTCTTCATCTGATCTTTCAGACAGGTTGCGTCCAGGTCAGAGGGCGTGCCGCCGATGTCGCCGATTTCCTGCACATAGTTCAGTTCCTTGCTGTCAATCTTCAGGGCAATGCCCACAGATGCCAGACCCTGCTTGCTCATAAAAAATCATCCTCCTCAAAGGTCGGTGGCTCTCATCCACCGCTTGTCCACGTTTCGCCCAAACCGCATGGTTTTTCGTTCATAGAGGCTCGTTTCCTCTTGCTCTGGCCCCATGTAGGTTCGTTTCAGGCCGATGTTCAGCAGCGCACGGTTGACGGCCTGTGCCAGCCTGCGCACGGTCTCCCGGTCATAGGCCCACAGGTCAACCTGATACTCCACGAAGTCCACCACGGAGCAGTCCGTGGAGTGGTTGTCGTACTCCTGATAGGTGATAATCAACCCTTCCGAGTCCTCTCTCGGCCACGCCTGCCGAACCGAAACCGCTTCGCCATACTCCGCCGCCAACAGCGCCTGCCGAACCTGCTCCCGGAGATCCACCAGCTTCCATTCCGCTTCCTTCAAAGGCTTCCCTCCCGTCACAACGTTTTCAACTTGAGCAGGCG
Organism: Oscillospiraceae bacterium; assembly: GCA_024404315.1. Lineage (GTDB taxonomy): Bacteria > Bacillota > Clostridia > Oscillospirales > Oscillospiraceae > Onthomonas. The sequence continues at coordinate 13,548 of JAKSQD010000003.1, read as the reverse complement.
GTAGCCGAGCCATTGCTGAATGCGCCGAATCTCATAGACCTGTTCCCGGATGACCACCCGGTCAAACAGCTCCATCTCCAAGGAGCCGAAGAGAGCGCCCTGCATCGACCACTGTCCACGTTCGCCCTGCCGCTCCACACGCCCGCCGCCGGAAATCTGGCCGCCCTGCTGCCAGCCCTCTACCTCCTGCCAGCAGACGCCGTTTTCGCTTCCGGCCTCCACCACCACGTCCGGGTGCTCCATGTCATACCAGACCTGCGTCTCGCCCAGGGAATCCAGCCGCTTGCGTCTGCGGTGGAGGGCATAGCCCTGCCGCCACGGGATTGGGGTACACTTTGTCAGCATGATACCCTCCTGTATCGAGCCACACCATCCAGAATCTCCGCCACCGCCGCTCGGTACTCTTTGGGGCTGAAATAGTGCTCACTCTGGCTAATCTGCCCCTCACTGTAGGAAGAACTGCTCAGGCCGCTGCTTTTCTCGCTGGAATCCCGACGATAAAACACCGCCGCCAGCTCCACAATCTTGCTTTCCATGACCTTGGGCAGCTCGTTCAGACCCAGATACAGCTTTAGCTCGTTTTCTGCGTCGTTCAGCTCGTCTTCCAGTACGGTGATGATGTCGTCATCCTGCTCATCCAGCTCCAGCTTGCGCTCCAAGCGAATGAGCAAACGCTCTATTTCCCGTTCTTTCACGTCGTTTCCACTCCTTTCCTTCGCCCCCGCCACTCCCCGGAAAAAGGGGAGCGGAGTCAGGGAGAGGTAATCAGCCCTTCTTAACCACCATCATGGCCAGCCCCTTGGGCTGCAATACCTTTGCGCCAAAGACGTGGAGACCCTTCACGGCGTCGGAGAAGTTCTTCTCCAGGCGGTACGCCTCCAGCTCCACCAGCTGCTCGGCATAGGAACCGGCTCGCTCAGTGCCAGCGATGACCTTAAAACCGGCGGAGGTAGAGGGGACGTTATTGCTCAAATGAATCTGGAAACCAGCTGCCTCACCGACCAGGCCGCCCTGGAGAACCGCCTTGTTGTAGCCGGTACCGTTGCCCACAAAGCGCTCATCCTTGAGCAGCAGGGCATGATACCAGGGAGGCAGAACCACCCAGCGACCCAGCACAGGCACATTGTTCTCGGACAGCAGCGTGCCCAAATCCACCAGATAGTCATAGGCATTGGCGGCGGTGGGGGTGACGGCCTTGCTCTCATCATAGAGAATGTTGGCAGCAGCGCAGCCATCGGCCAGCAGCTGGGCCAGATACTTGTCAATGGTGTCGTTGATGTTGTAGCTTGCACGCTGCATGGCGCTGTCCATCAGCTTGGGGTTGGACTGGGCGTTGTTGACATCCTTAATCTGGAAGTTAAAGTACTTTGCCTGATCTACCTTGAGGGTCTGCTCCGTTCCGTCCAGCTCCTCGGGAGCCACGATATCCGTACCGTCATAGTCACGAATGGTGATGTCACCGAGCTGATTGATGTGAACGGTGTCACCGAAGGCGTGAATCTCGCCCTCATAGTCACGGTTGAGCAGAGCGGAATAAACATGCAGGTTGTCCAGATGATCCAGCAGACGAGCGGACCAAACCTCGGGGATAAAAGTATCAAATGCCATGTAAAAAATTCATCCTTTCCTGTTTTTTTGATAGGTGGTGTGGGTGGTGAGGGAACCCGGATCGTCTCTTAATCCGTCAGGCTCTGCATAATCTCGTCCCAATGGGCGTTGATTTCGCTTCTGCTGAGGGAGCCCAGGTCGCCTCGGCGGTAGCCTCTGGATTTCTTCGGCTCTCTGGGCGGCAAGCCGCCTCTCATCCGCTGGGTGATGGCGTGGGTCAGGCTCTCCCGGAAGAGCGCCTCGAACTGTTCCACCGCTGTCAGGCTTTCCTCGTCGGTGGCCCGCAGAAGAAAATCCGCAAAGCCCGCCGCCATTCCACGCTTTTCCAGCTCATGACCCAGCATGTCCAGCCGTCGCTCTCGATTCAGAATGCTCCAGCCCTGAGCCAGCTCCTGCCGCAGAGCGTCCAGCTCCGCCCTTCGCTGGTCGAGCTCCTGCTCTGGACTGAGCGGAGCCGCTGGGGTTTCCTGCGCTTCCTCCTGCTGTTCCAACGCTTCTTGTTCATTCATCCTTTTCACCCTCTTCCTTCTGTTTTCTGACGTTTTCCAACGCTTCCGCCGGATCCTTCACGAACCAAAGCTGACTGAGCAGAGTCTGGTCATCCACGATGCCCTGCAAGCGGGTGACAAGATCCAAAATCCCCTCTTCATCAATGGGACGATTGACGGTGAAGACCACATCCACCTCGGCGGGATCGACCAAATCCATCTCTCCCATGGCGTAGAGCCAGCGGTTATAAAGGCGAAGGCGTTCTTTCAAGCCCTTTTCCATGCGCCGCATCTTACTCTTCACCAGCAGCTCCATACTCAGCAGCTTTAATTTCAGCGCCTGACCGCTGGAATTGCCGGAAAACTTCTCGTCGCTCATGTCCACGGTCTGGGTCATCTTGTGCATCTCCCGCACCAGGGCATCCGCCAGCACCTGCACGCCGGACTCGTCAAAGGTTTTCTGGATGTATTCCACTCTGGCATCCAGCGGAGCGCCGTCCAAAAATCGCTCCCGAGCCAGTCGGCCTTCGTCCCCTTCCCGCAGGGTCATGCCGAAGAACACCAGCAGAGCGTCCACAAACTTCTTTTTGTCGGTCAATCGGCTGCTCAGAAGCTGATTATAAGCGTCAATCAGACTGATAATCTGCTCAAAATCGCCCTGACGGGGGCCGTTGTTCTCGTAGAGAATCATGGGAACCTCGCCGAACCAGTGCTCCTGAACCTCGCCCTCCGGGTAGAAGGCGATGTTTTTCACATCGGCGCTGCGATAGTGCCGGATGGTGCGGTCGGTGTACACCGTCATGGTGTAATACTGCTGACCGGTGAGGCTCTCTCGCCGCTCCCACACCATGCCAAAAAGCTTGCGGTGCTCCACGGAGTCGTCACACACCAACACCGCATTGCCCGGGAAAAGCCAGGTGCTCCTAGGGCGGGGCCGTTGCTCGCTGGAAGCATAACACAGCTCGATACACTCGCCGAAAATACCCATACCCCGCCCCAGTTCCAAATCTACTTCGGCGATGTTCTGAAAATCGTACCAATACAGCAGCCAAGACAAATCAATCTTGCCGCCCCGTTGTGCGCCAGCACGGGCAATCTCATTGCTGTCGTACTTCACCGCCTCGCCCAGATAGTAGCCCAGCGCCATATCCACCACATACTTGGCGTAATTCACTGCGACCCGGACTTCCCCTTCTCCCTTTTTGCCCCGGAGAGCGGGATGATTGCCCAGGTAATAGTCCTCCAGCATACGGAAGCGCCCCACCTGTCTCTGGGCTTTGTCCAGCAGATAGCGCAGCACCTCCGGGCGAATCTGTTCCACGTCGGGCACTTCTGCCCGATCCATATAAATCACCATCTTGAACCACCTCTTTCAGCCAAAACCGTTTTTGCTGTTCAGACCCCTTTCGGTCTTCTTCTCACCCGGCCACTTTCCCGGCGAACCACCGTTCGGACAAAGTACCGCACTGCGTCCATGCAATGGTCATGATCCTTCACGGGTTTATCCACCCCCTCCGCTGCGGCGGTCTCGTCCCAGACGTAGGAGCGAAACTCGCTCAAGGTAGCGGTACACTGACGGTCAAACAGCAGCGCCCCTTCTCGGAGCAGCTCGCTCACGTCCCGGATGCCGTCCAGCACCCGATTGTCCGCCGTCTGAACGGGGAAGCCTCGGTTTCTCAGTTCTGTGATAAAACTTGCCGCAGATGGGTCAATAATCACCATTCGGAGATAATAGCCGGATAAAAAAAGCTGGAGGTCATCGGCATACTCTCCATCTGTTTTTTGACGCATCCGTTTTCGTCCATCCCAGCAGTATTCTTTGATGCAGCACCACCGCCGCTGTCCGGCAGCCTCCCGCTGCCACAGCAAAAACACCGTGGGATTGCGGGTGCCATAGTCCACGCTGACGCAGCATTCCCCGGCGGTTTCGGGCAGCTTTTCCGGCATATGCCGCTCCACCGTGAAGCCGTCATACACCAAGCCCTCGGCGCTGACCCAAAGCCCCCGCACATAGCGGTCGTAAAAAACGCCGCTGTACATGCGCTGATAGCGCTCCTTCACCCTTTGGCTCAAGGAAGGGTTATCCTCCATGGTGAAGTGCAGATACAGCAGATTCCGCTCCCGTGCCCCCTTCACCCATTCGGTGTAGAACCAATGATCCGGCCCCGCCGGGTTACAGTTGAACCAAAAGGTGCTTCCCTCCACGCTACAACGGGCTAACGCCTGCTCCACAAAGGAACGGGGCATCAGCGCCACCTCGTCCAGCAGCACCCCCGCCAGGGTCATACCTTGGATGAGGGTATAGGAGCTTTCATCCTTGCCGCCGAAGAGATAATAGGTGTTTTTCCGCCCATTTCCCGTGACAACCATGCGGTTTTCGCTGCGCCGCTCCCGAAAGGTAAACATCCCTTCCAACCAGACGGGAAGCTGGTCGGTCACGTTTCGTCTCAGTGCCTCGATGGTTTTACCGCAGATGGCAAAGCGTTCTCCGCTGAATTGTTCCATGCTCCACAGCAGAAAGCCCACCGCCAGAGAGAGGGTTTTTCCGCTGCGCACGCTGCCATCGCAGAGAATGCCGTCCCGGTTCTGAAATTCACTCTGCCGCCACCAGGTCAGCGCCAGCCTCTGCCGTGGACTGAAGCTCTGGTATCTCATCCCAGCCAAAGCCCCCTTCCCGTTCCAACAGCTCGTTCAGGTTGTTTTCGGGCTTTGCTTCCCCCACAGCCATCTCTCCCCACTGCTGGGGCTTCCGCTTTTTCAGCCAGAAGGAAATGGCGCTCATATCCGGGCCGACCTGCTTGGTGGTTTCCACTTCCTTCCGCTCGCCCTTGGCGCTGATTTCCACCTTTTTTTCCACGCTCTCATAGCCCAGCGCCTTTTTCAGCAGGGCGTTCTCCACCTGAAAATCAGTGGCGGCGGCGTTCACGCTCAAGGCGGCGTTCAGAGCAGGATGACGCTTCATCCAGCGGCGGAGGGTATCGGGCTGGAGGCCGATGAATCCGGCGATCTCCTCCAGGCTTCTGCCCTCTCGTTTCCAGCCGTTGAGCAGCAGCAGCCCTTCCTCGGTCATCCAGTCCTGAGATCGAACCATGTGTTTCTCCCCCTTCCTTGTTTGGTATGACCGCATTATAGAACATCTGTTCGTTTTGCACAAGTGTTTCTTGGTCCTATCTGGCATCTTTACCCTGTTTTTCCGCCCAAAAAAGGAAGAAGTGAACTTCAAACTTCACTTCTTCCGCTCCGATGCGCAAACAGAATTCCCATCCAGATATGGCTCTCTCTGCTCCGCCTTGTTCCTTTTGTAGCCTTGATTTTTGAAATTTCCCAAGAGGGTGCTCCATTCCCCCCGTTTTCCGCTCCCTATTTTGCCCATTTCCAGGAAAAATGCCCGTTTTTTATCTCACCATTGCAATTGTTTCCCTATTATGCTATGATACTAGCATAAAATACAGCTTTCATACACAGGCGTTCCATCTCACGCCTGTCAAACCGATAAGGGAGGAGCCCCATATGAAAGGCATCATTCTTGCCGGCGGTGCCGGAACCAGACTTTATCCCCTGACCATGGTCACAAGCAAACAGCTATTGCCGGTGTACGACAAACCCATGATCTACTATCCCCTCTCCACCCTGATGCTAGCCGGCATCAAGGACATTCTCATCATTTCCACCCCCACCGACACCCCCCGTTTTGAGGCGCTGCTGGGCGATGGTTCTCAGTTTGGCCTTCACCTGTCCTACACCGTCCAGCCCTCTCCCGACGGTCTGGCGCAAGCCTTCCTGCTGGGTGAGGAGTTCATTGGGGACGATGCTTGCGCCATGGTGCTGGGCGACAACATTTTCTACGGCAGTGGCTTCAGCAGACGGCTGAAAAACGCCGCCCTCAACGCCCAGTATAACAGACGCAGCACCGTATTCGGCTACTACGTCACCGACCCCGAGCGCTTCGGCGTGGTGGAGTACGACCGTGACGGCAAGGTGCTCTCCCTGGAGGAAAAACCCGCCCATCCCAAGAGCAATTACGCCATCACCGGCCTGTATTTCTACCCCAAGGGGGTCAGCGCCATGGCGCATCAGGTGCAGCCCTCCCCCAGAGGCGAGCTGGAAATCACCTCCCTCAACGCCATGTATCTGGAAAAGAACCTGCTGGATGTTCAGCTTCTGGGGCGTGGCTTTGCCTGGCTGGATACCGGCACCATGGACAGCCTCGTGGATGCCGCCGATTTCGTCCGCATGGTGGAGCAGCGTCAGGGCATTCAGATCAGCGCCCCGGAGGAAATCGCCTACAGCAACGGCTGGATTACGCTGGAGCAGCTGCTGGAATCCGCCGCCCGCTACGGAAAAAGCCCCTATGGTGAGCACCTAAGAAAGGTCGCAGAAGGAAAAATTCTGTACTAATCCGCTTTATCTGCCCCCAAATAGGCAAAAAAGAGGAGGACTCCGTGCGAGTCTTCCTCTTTTTTTGTGGGCGATGGCAGGAGGCCGCCTGTCGGCTCTCTCATCGTCCCGTTTTTTCCCCACCAAACAGCGTCAAACGGAACAGACAAGGAGCCAACGCAGGCGCATCAGCTCCCCGCCGTTACCGATGGAGCGACCATCCAGAAAGAAACGGGTTCCTTCTGGAGCCGCCCTTACCCGTTACGGGTGAGATGGATTCGTTTAGAACAGCTGACCCGGGAGCTTCTGCTTCACCTTCGCCGGGAAGCCTTGGTCAAACGCCTCCACGTCGGAGTCCTCCACATAGTAGCCCTGGGGGGTCTGATAGACACCGGTGATGCCGTTCAAATAGCCCGGAATCAGTTCCTTGCAGAGGAAGAAGGAAGCGTCCGCATCCTCCGGCAGATCGTGATAGCGAATGCCGAACTTGCTGGCAAAGTCAAAGCCGCTCTTCCCGTAGAAACCAATGTTTCCCTCAAACAGAACCGCTCCGAAACCTTGCTCCGTGGCTCGCTCCAAAGAAGCGTCCAGCAGCTTTTTTCCGTAGCCCTGGCGCTTGCGCTCCGGCGTGATGCCAATCGGCCCCATGGTCAAAACGGGAATCACTCTGCCATCGTCGGCCTCAATGACGGTCTTCATGAACATATTCTGTCCAATCAGTTCGCCGTTCCGCTCCATCACAAAGTCCAGCTCCTGCACAAACGCCGGGTCATCTCGGAGCACATGGATGACATAATGCTCGCTGCATCCGGGGCGATAGACATTCCAAAACGCCTCTCTGACCAGGTTTTCCACTTCTCTGTACTCGTTCTTCTGCTCCAAACGAATCACGCAATCATTTTTATTCATTATTTTTCCTCCTGAATCTTGTTGACTTCAATTGCCTTTCAGCGGGAGGTTCGATTGTCAGCAAAACCTCCCGGTTATGCCACAATCTCCAGTGTGTTGTACTTTTTCAAACAGTACGCTCCTAAAAAAAGATTTTTTATAATCAAGCCGGTTGGCTGGATTATCCAAGATTGTTTTGGGGCGTTAGCAGGCTTCTAATTCCATTCTCATGGAAACCAGCTCCTGCCACCCTTGAAACCGAGACAGAAACCCTCTCGGATTTCGTCCAAATTCAACAAATCCCATTTTTCGATACAGTGCGATTGCGCCTGTGTTATCTCTCACAACCTCTAATTCCAATTGAGAATATCCGGCGTTTTGGGAAAACGCAATACAGGCTTCCGTCAAAGCCTGGCCTATGCCATTTCCCCAGTAATCCTTATCAATCGCAATTCCAAATTCCGCACGATGCCTGATTTTGTTTGCACCGATGGAAAACACGCTGGCCGTTCCGACAATCTGCCCATCTACAACAGCGCAAAGATAGATTTCCTTCTCCGAGTCCTCAATGTCGGTCAAAAACGTTCTCTCAAATTCTGCGTCAAAGGTTGTTTCATCTCGATAGGATGACAAATAATCTGTTTGCTCATGGGTCAGCAGAAAAACATGTAAGACTTCTTGCGCATCATCACCGACAGCATCTCGAATCAGGCACTTTTTTCCATTTTTTAATACGACATCTTTTGTATATTTCATCTGAGCGCTCCCTCCTTTCTCATTTTCCCGTTTCCTCGCCAGAAGCACCACCGTCTCCACATGGATAGAGACATGCCGCAAACATCCACACAACATGGGAACACATCGCCCCGACAGGCCGTGCTTGGGGGAGCAGTCAGATTTCCTTTTGCGTTTTCTGTTTGGTTTTTACCAAATAGCCAATGCCAAGTAAGATGCACGCTATTACGCCGACCCGGATTCCTTCCAAAAGGATATTGTCGAACGCAACTTTGAACAACTTTCCCAGAATCCAAAGGGTAGGCGTGGCCAAAACGGACAGGCCAACCACCAGCAAAAGAACCAATAACACATTTTTGACAGCGTTCATATCCGACTTACCTCCACATAATCTGATTAAGGTATTGTTGTGATATCATTCAGGCTCATGACAAAAGCACCACCGTCCCCACATAGATCCATCACCGGATAAGGTCGAGCCTTTTTGCCGCTCACCATCAAGGATGCTTTGTTCATCCTTTCAATTTTCATAAAACCTCTTCATACAGCCGCTATTGTTGATACCTCGGAGGCGGGCCGAATATCATTTTATTCTGGTTTAAAAACGCTCAGAACGAACAGGCAGAGAGTAGCACCTTGCTCAAACGATGGACAATAACTGAAAGTAGAACGGTCAGAATGATGGAAACCAAAATAAAAACACCAGAACTGATCTGTGGGTATAATATACTTACAAAGTAAAAAATCTCATCGTGAATCAGGTATACTTCATAGGATATTTCACCCAAAAACATACTTACCTTATTTCCGATCTGAATTTTGCTATTAAGCGCAAGAATAAAAGAAATGATAAACAGACCCAGCACAATTTTCAGGAGATAATCGCCCCAGAATACAACCGGTTTAAATTTCAGATAAAGCACACCAGCAATCAGGGAACTCATCATTGATGCAGAAACCAAGCCGAGCCAGTGATTTTGTAGTATTTTTTTGATGTCCTCAAAGTATTGGCACAGCAGGATTCCCCAGACAAAACCATAAACCTCTGTAGTCCATGTTGTACTTTCTATTTTTCCGGCCATTTTCATCACATAAATAACTACACTGAACAGAATCACCATGAATATAATACTGATGTTGCGCAGCTTCTCTGTTTTGAAAAAGAAACAGCTAACCCAAAAGAAAATATAACAGGCGAGAAGGCATCGAACCCATCTGTTAATTGTAATGAGGTTCTGAATGTGAGGAACACTACTAAAAATGACGAAAGCGATGATACCCAATATTGCATTCACAACCCAATTAGGGAACACAAGTTTAGGAAGCCTTTTGCGCCAGAATTTCTGCACATTGTTCTTTTTCTTCATACTCAGCGACAATCCATAGGCCGAGGTCATGAAGAAAAATGTAACACCGATGTATGCAAAGCTGCCTATCATGTCCTGAATCCGATTCTGATATTCATATGGAACGTGCACTAAAACAACAATAATGCACCAAAACCCTCGCATTGCCTGAGTGTTTCTAATGTCAAAAAAACTTGTGTTTCCATCGGCCTTATATTTGCATTGAAAAACTAATGTTGCAGACAGAAACAGGAGCAATCCTATCATAACACTATAATCTAACATTTCCTTACCCTTTCTTCTTGTGATGTTTGGTTTAGAAGATATTCCAACCTTTTTGAAACGTCCTGCAAAAAAGAGACCTTTCATTTCGTCTATAATTATCGATCTGTTTATCAGCATAAAAGATCGTTTTCTTTTCAACACCTTTCTACTTTGTTCCAACCCAGCGTTACAAATCGGTCTTGCCCATCATCCTTTGAGATAACTGGGATATCCGATAACTGCCAACCGGTTTGTGGTGATTGCTAATGTAAACCAAGAAGTTTTTTTACTTTTATTTTAAGTGTCTCTTCACAACTGACTTTATTTGATAGAATTATTATAGTGGCACTATGTGCCAGTTTTCTTGATTGCTACGCAATCTTGTCTTTTTATTACATAAGTATATTACGCTTCTTAGTTAATCTTTAACATCAACACAATGCTCTCCACATGGGTCGAGACAAAGCCGTGAATGTCGACACAACACGGAAACAAATCTACCCCCGCAGTACACGGGAATATATCGTCATGATAAACTATAAAACTGTTCGCAAATTACCAGATGTAAGGAACTATACGGCATTTCACTTTTTCCTTATATTCGGTGTAACCGGCTAGTTCTTTTTCCAAAAACAGCTCTTCACTTTTAATTCTCTTAGCAATAATAAACGGATATGCACAGAAAATAATAAATGCATACACGGAGCCCAACACGAGAGGCATCGATAAGAATAAAAGCAATGTAACGCTGTACATGGGATGCCTTACAATCCCATACAAACCCGTATCTATAACCTTCTGGTTTTCCTGCACCTCAATTGTTCGGCTCAGGTAAGTATTCTCTCTTAAAACTTCTGCATAAAGTGCATAGGAAACAAGAAAAACGACGGAAGCGGCAGCGGTAAGACATGTCGGCAGCATAAACCAGTGAAATCGATAGCCTAAGCCTGCAACCACAAAGCCGACAGCAAACATCAGTCCGCTTAATTTTATCACAAGTGCCTGCTCATCCAGTTTTTCTTTTGCATTAAGGCGTCTTTTTAAAAGCTCCGGATTTTTTACCATTAGTACGATTCCGGCAAAAAACATTGGGATAAATAGCAAGCCCATAAAAAGCCTGCCATTGAAAAATGAGAGTGTTCCTGCCGGCAGAAATATCAACAGGCCAATCACCAGAACCCCTAATATATATTTCGTTATTGCCTGAATAAAAAGTTTTATTGTCATGGCTATTTCTCCGATAAAACAGGCTTTATCTGACTAAGAAATCAAATACGCGCTTGTTGAAATCATCTGCTTCCTCATATGCGGCGTGCCCAAATTTCTCATACATATAAAGTTCGCTGCCTTTAATCTGCTGATGTATTTTATAAGATGCGTCACTGCCGACGATCTGATCAGCCTCTCCTCCAATAATCAGCGTCGGACATATTATTTTATTAAGTTCATCAAAGCAGTCAAAATTCAAGATCGCATTTGTATTGACCAGAAATCTGTGATAGTTTTTCGGCTTTCCAATCCATCCAATTACAGGATATATTTTTCGATACTTTTTGAGATACGCTTCGGAGTAGCTCTTTTCCGCTGTATCGATCATTAGCCGCTTATGGTTATCTTGCTTAGCCAATTCTATCCATGATTCGACAACAGAATGGACTGTATCATTAGCATTTGGAGCAGAAACCGCAATTACAAGCCGTTCTACCAGATCAGCATGGTCGATTGCAAGATATTGCGCTATCATTCCACCCTCAGATACACCTAAGACGGATGCTTTTTCAATGCCAAGTTTTCTCATTGCCTCAGCCTGATCATCCGCCATTTCTCTTATGGAATAACTGTCCGGCAGTTCATTTTTCCTACTGAACATGAACACTGTATAATCCTTGAAAAACAGCCTATACGGCGCAGCCAGCATAAGAGCTTTTCCATCCACAGTAGCTAACCCGTCCGACAAACCCGGCAGGAGAATCAATACTTTATTCCCTGAACCGAATGAAGCATAACTCATTTCCGTATTGCCAATCGGAACTGTACCGTTCTTCGCATTCCAGAACATTCAGTCAATCCTCTATAAATCAAGTTTTATCTCTCTTTGTGAGACATCAAAACAACCGTCTCCACATGGCTCGGTTCGTTGGTGGACAACCTATTCAACACCCACTGTACAAGGGAATGGTGGAACACCTATTTTCGCCTTAAAATGGGTATGTCGAACCGATACCAATATTGAATTGCCTTATTGCTCGTATAGGCAAATAGGGTAAATGCCTATTGCGTAAATTACAATTTAGCCAATAGATAGTAAAAAATCTTCTATAATCTTATTTACTTCCTCTGGCTTATCATCATTTGAATTGTGTGCCGCATTTTTTATAACCATCAATGGATACCCTGTTTCATTTGACCATTTCTTATTATATGCTGCAACTTTACCAACCTGATCCTTATCTCCAAGTAGCAAAATCGAATCACACGGCAACTTTATGCACTTATTCTCAGGAATAAATGCTGCCTCACCAATATACATCAAATGACACAGTTCCTTCTTGGGATAATCGGCAAGCATTCTTTCCATTCTTTCTCTTGCACCTTGAGTTACTCCACACATCTTTGCCATTGATTTCCTAAGTACACTATCAGGAAATAATTTACACATCCATTCCAATTGATTTAACCAGAAGAAATCTGACTTCGAATAATAATCACCAAATGGGGCACTATCTATTGATACAAACCCTATTACTCCTTTTGGATAAGCATCTATATAATATTGACCTATCATTCCACCCAAAGACTGACCGATGATAACAGTCTTTCCTATTCCTTCGGTTTTCAAAATAGTATTTAATTCTTTTGATACGTTCGAATAATTAAAGTTCTTATATGGTCTTGATTTTCCATGACAAGGGCAATCCCAAACGATAACATTATATTTATCATAAAAATACATTATTTGCTTTTCAAATAATGTATGGTTAGCCGTCAGCCCAGGAAGAAAAACAATAGTCACTTCCTTATTTGTATGTGAAACCCAATAGAAAGTTTGTCCATTTTCTGACGAAACACTTTTCTCAATTAAAATATTATTCATATATTTTCCTCGCTTAACTGTTAAATCGGAATTTTATTTCATTTTCTTCGTCATAATATCATACACTAAAACAACACCATTCTCACATTTTAGGCTATCATGATGATGTGTTTTATAACCCATATGCTCATAAAACTGACATGCAGGTAAAGAAGCATCAAGTGTAATTTCTTCATATTCACACATCAACCTTTCCAACTGTTCTACAATATATTTTCCATATCCTTTTCCTTGATACTTTGGTAGAACATACACTCTTGTAATGTGATTATCTTTATAACTTCCAGTGCCTACAATCGTTCCATCATCCTCAAGTACATACACAATACCACTACGAATATCCTCTAATACATGCTCATAACAATGGAGATTTGCAAAGAAATCAACAACTCCCTTAGGATAATAAAATGGATATATTTCTGCCTTTGTATTTTGGACAATATCAGTTACTATCTGACAATCTTCTATTGTTGCTTTCCTAAATAACATCTATTTACCTCATATTTCACAAAATTTGAATTTTATCTCTCTAACGTGGATTCAGATATGTAATCGGATTTTGTGCCGACTGGTTTAACTTCAATCCAGCTATCGAATTACATATTTTGTCCACAATATTTATTTATGTACTTTAGTCAACAGCACCACGCTCTCCACATGGCTCGGTTCTCCAACGAGTAACGAATTCAAGAACCACTGTACAAGGGAATGGTGGAACACCTATTTTCGCCTTAAAATGGGTATGTCG
>JAKSQD010000029.1 GCA_024404315.1 Oscillospiraceae bacterium | reverse complement strand
TCTGATGAAAAAAACCGCTCGTTCCTTTTGACGGGAATGGGCGGTTTTGCTCTTTTTATGAGTGATTGAACAGAGTCGCAAGCGTTTGCGCTCCTTTGAAATACCATTTTGCTCTTACGCTCTCACAGCAATGAAGCCGTAGCGCTTGGCTATTTCGTCGGTGAAGGTAGAAATCAGGTCAATGCAGCCCCAAGGAGTATAGACCATCAAATCCACGCCGTCCTCGGCACACTTATCATAAGCCGTTCTCGACCACCATGAGCGGTTCGTTTTGTTACAAAAAGCAAGCAAAGCCTGGGAGAACGCTCGACTTTGCCCGTTTTCTGTTAAAAAAACCAACAGCTCATTGGTTCGGTTTGGTTTGTTTGATGACCGCCGAGCAGCGGACACCACCCATTCCCAGCGTGGTTTTGATGCCAATTCCCGCATAAGGGGCAAAGGCCAACAGCATTTGCCACAGCTCCTCCAAGGGGGCGGGCAGTTTGGACTCTACCTGAACCCATCCGGTGAAGCCGGGGATTTTTACATTTTTCAACGGATATCGGGTAGAACGCAGGCTGTAATCCACAAGATGCAGCCCTTGCTCCAGCACCTCCAGTGCTTCGGGGTCGTTGAGGGGATAATCTGGACAGATCTGATTCCACTTGTTGACTAAACTCTGCAAAATCAGCTTGATTTGCGGAAAAATCTCATATCTTCCATCTTTTTTGAAGGCGGTCGGGGAAAGAAAGCACATTTCTGTGCGACATCGTTCCTCCCTCGGGTCTCTGGAGGCCACAATCAGCTCTGTGGGGGAAGCGATGGTCTGTTTTTGTTGCAAACGCACGGTCAGCGTTCCGGTTCGAAGGGGGATTTCCCGACAGCTCTCCAAAAGCGGGCAAAAAATCCGCTCCATTTCCTCCGAGAGAAGCACAACCGTCCAAAGTGCTTTTTCCATCTCCCGGTCATAGCAAAGAAATTGAACCAGAGGGGTTTCTCCCTGCCGGTGCAGCGCCTCCCCCACTTCTTTTGGAACCTGCTCCAGCATCCAGGAATAGAGCCGATAAGCCCAACTGGGTGGAATTCTGCCCTGCTGTGAGCAGAGCACAAATTGATATCGAGTCATCATGCAATCGTCACCTCACAGACACCATAGGGATAGAGCTGTCCGTCATATTGGGTGTATTTCATCGTGTGGGGCGAAAGTTCCAACGCCATATCCTCCTCATGACGGTGCTCCTTGAAGCTCTGCTGCATCTCACAGGAGACATACCTCAGCCCCTCTTCCGCTCCCAGATAGGGATAGGCCAACGATTTGGCAAAGAAACCGGAGCCGCCGCCCAAAATAAGCGTATTCTCATACCGGATGGCGCAAGCATTCTTAGGTTGCGGAAATTTGCTGATGTAGGCTATCTGATAATAGTGCGAAAAGATCTGAATGCTGCGCCGGAGCGTTTCCGCCGTGATTCTCCCTTTCAGCACGGAGGTATCTAACGTGAGCTGAAAGGGAATCTTTGTTCCGGGCTTGACGCATTCCCGGAGGAGGTGTGTAGATCTGACTCTGCCTTTGAGGTCAATGTCCTTTTTTCCGCAAAGAATCATCTGTTGATCGCTGATGGGCTGGCTATCTGAGAGCAACACGCCCCGGAACAGACTGTTCACCGCATCATTGGCCCAATAAATGTGGTCTTTGTCTTTTTTCAGATGGAGCGTGTTGAGATAGCAGCCTTCCAGCCGAGCCATAGACCGATCCCTTTTCTTTGCGTCATGTTGCGGCCATGTCCCTTTTTTCTCCTTTTGCATCAACTCCAAGAGGACGGCAGTGCGAAACACCCCTTTCAAGCTGCCGCCGGGGATATACGCTGCTCCATCCGAGCCACGCACAAAGGAGCAAATTTCGTTGAGGAGGTGGTCATTCTCCACCACTTCCGTCGTGTTGGCGGAGCAGCGATACAGATGCCGAATCTGCTCTGGGGTCAATTGACACACTTCTCGGAGAAACGAATCCAATTTTGTGCTCCCGCTGAGAACAAAACGCTCATATTGGTCAACAGCCTTCTGTTCCAGCAGCATTTGAAAGAAGCGTTCCTTGTCCAGAAGAGCCCCTTTTTTCTGACCGGGATGAAAGGTATTATTGTTTGAGGGATAGGTCGTGCCGCTGCCAACGAACAGCGGTGAGCGGGTGGTCAGAACAAGGTCATAAACTTGCAGATGTTCAAGCTGTTTCACAGGTTCACCCCCAAAAAGATGGGTTTTCCATAGCGATAAACCGGATGGTTGCCGCCCATGCCCACTGCATACAAATCCCCCTCAAACCGATGGGCAAAGGTCGCTCCGGCACGGATGAACATTTGTGTCCGCTTTTTTCTCAAGGTGTCCGAAAACTGTTCCGACTGAACAAATCCGCTCCGGCGGATCAGCTGATAAAACGCCCCATCCAAAGCGGTTTCCAGCTCGCTGTCCCTGGGAAGACTGGTCGTCAGCAGCAGGGAACAGGAGGAATGCGGACTGTGCAATCCGTTGGAAAGCCACCTGGTTTGCTCGTCTACCGGGCATTCCAGGTCGAGAACCTCCTCCACCACAAAGCGTCCATAGCCGGAGCTGGTCTTGCCGCCGATGCCGCCGAGCCCCAGCAGCGTCACCAATTGTTTCAGGTGCTCGGACTGCTGGGGTTGCTCGTACCCGGCAACAAACCACAGGCCGCAGTTTTCCCGAAAGACATACACACCCACAGGGTAAAGAAGCGGCTCTTCCTCCCCCCTATGCGCCGCCCGTATCAGTTCCGCCGCCACGCCGAAGGCGTTCGGATAGGCTGTCACGTCAAATTCCCTTGCCCCTGAAAGAGAAGCGCTGAACTGTTCCATCCCATCCACAGGAATCCAGTTCAGCTTTTTCATGGCTTTTTTGCTGCGGAAATCCGTTTTTTGATTGGATTCCACTATTTTCATCGGCTTTGGAAGAAAAAACCGCTGCTTTTCCCAGGGCATACTATCAGAAAGGAGCAAGGTGCCCGCCTGTACCTGACGGCAAAGCTGTTCCACGCCACGGGAGCCACGGACGCTGAGGGCGGTATGACACAGAGCCGAGAACAAGGTATCCGCCCTGAAATGGTCGTCGGACGTATCCAGAGACAGAGCAGAATCCGACGCTCCGAAGTGAACCGCAGTGGTAAAGCGCAGCTTAAACAGCAAATAATTCATAGGATTCCACCTCTTCGAGCACCTTTTGGAGCATTTCCAGGTCAGCGGTGGTCTCAAACCCCCTGAGCTGGAAGTTTTTCAGGCTGACTCTGCCACTTCCACGGGAGCCGTGACCGCCCAGATAGTCCCACTGCAACAGCTTGATGCCCTTTGCCATCATTTGGAAATCTTCCATCAACTGGGCATCGTTGAGCACATCATAGACCATAGAAACCCCAAACACAGCGCCCTTCACGACACGCTCAATCTGACGGGGATTGGCAACGCAATTGCTTCTTTGAATGGCGTTTTCTGCCTTGACCTCCGTGATAGCGGCCAGTTCCATTTGCTTTTGGTTTTTGAGGAAGCAATCCGCAAATTGGAGCCGGGAACGATAAATCGGTTTTTCGCTGCTGCCGAAGAGACGCAGGATTCTAGGATCATCCCGATTGAAGTCGGGCATCCGTTCCACGTCTTTGGCCAAGCTGCGAGCCAAGAGGCAACGGAGCTTCCCTTTCAGGCTGCTGCCGGGAACAATGGGCAAACCGGTCATCGGGTCACGAATGACGGGATTATCCACCGAGCCGATGGCGGAAAATGCGCTGGAAGCGCCGATGTGCAGGCCGGTCAGAACGACCAAATCACACTGAATCAGAATTTTTCCGTGCATAGGCTTAGTTCTCCCTTCCGCCGTAGAATTTGTGGTAAGCAATCAGAGCTTCCAAATAATGATAATAATTCAAAAAAGCGGTTCTATCTCCATGAATTCCCTTTAAATAGTGGAGCAGCTGCGTGTCTTCCATCAATCTGCCGATACATTTTTTATCTCGTCCGTATTCATAAACCATCCGAACTCGGGCAGATAACAATTCACTCTCTGTCTCCGCCGAAAGCTTCTGCTCGTGTTGGTTGGGAGCCTGACAGCTGGCGAGTCGTTCCCGATGATAGGCCATGGAAAACAGACTCATCATGTTTCTCAGCTTCGAGGTGGTCATGTACCTGGCATGATTGCGCATATAGTGCTCCGCCTGATCCACATAGTTTGCGGGAAGTTGTTCTTCTGTTATCCTTGTTCCAGCCATAAGACTCTATCTCTCCTTTCTCGTTCGATTGCGGTATCTATGAATGGAAATGGCCATAAGGAGGGCTTTTCGGTCTTTTTCCTCCAGCGCCCATTGGTACAGTTTCTGAGCCATCCGTTCATATATTGCTCTTGACGGGTCATATTTGGAAGGTTCCAGCCTCGCCAGGGTATACGCATATCGGGCAAGGTTGATTCTTTCTCCCGGTTCGGTTTCCCGAAGAAGATCCGTGAGCAGATAGAGGAAGGAATTCGCTTTCTCGTTTTCATCGGTAAAAAACTGGGAAAGCACTTTCTTCTTTTCTCCCATGACGGAGCTGCTGAACTCCTCCCAAGAGAAGCAATACCGCTCGTCTGGCACAAAAAGGGTGATAGCATCCTTGACCACCGCTCCGGTTTCTTCGTTTTTGTGCGCCTTCGAGACAGCTTCCAGCTCGGCAAGCTCACGGACGGCCACTTGGATGGGATGCGGTGGGGCGAAAAGAGCAATTCCGCCGCTGATGGTCAGCGTTTGATTGCTAAATGTCCGCAGAGCGCCACGAATACGCATGGCTCCCTCGACAACGTCGTCCCACTCCCCCATAAAGAACACATCATCCACGCCGGAATAGACAACGGACACCCGCAAACCGTTGAGCAGTTCGTTGACGTGGCAGCGGAAAAACCACGAGAGCTGGCGAGAAAAAGCCGCCGCTTTGAACAGGGTTTGATGGGGCTGCTTGCTTTCCCTCTGGAAGCCATTGAGCAAGGCTTCTTCCCAATCGTCTACGTCCATGCGGCACACGCCCAGTCTTACGGCGTTCTGGTCGGTGTCAGCAGGCGTTTTGATGTCATTTGGCTCTTTGTGTTTCAGCAGAGAAACGGCTGTTTCTCGGTCGGTGAAGCGGAACAAAGTTTTTCCCTTCGCCGCCGGGAGAACCAATCCCTCCTCCCCTTCCGTGGGCATGACCACAGGAACAGCGTTCCTTTGTACCTGGTCGGATAACATCTCAAAAAGCTGACACCAGCGGCAAAGCTCGGCTTTTCCGTCTTGAGACCGGCTGAGGGTGTCCACTCGCCCGCAGATGCGGCACTCTCTCCCCTCTGAATCCGGCTCGGGACGGTTCATGAGGCGGATTTGAGCGGCGGAATAAGGATGGGCTTTTTGCTGTTCGATTTGGTGGGACACCCGGTGGAAAAGTCCGGGCGCATCACCGCCTTGGTCGGTTCGGTCGCAAAGGTCATTGGCGGTACAGGCTATCCAAGCGTTGGCCAGATAGAGAGAAACGCCAAACTGTTCGATCAGCCATTCCTGAAAACGACCCGCCCAGCTTTGAATGGCGGCCTTGACCTGCTCCGTATTGGGCAGGAGCAAACAGCAATGCCCGCCGCCGCTGTAGAGCAGATTGGAACGACTGAGGCCACAGAGGGTGAGCAGCTCATTCACATAGTGTTCCATAGCCAGCTCCAGAAAAAAGGTGCGGCCTTTCATGGAACGAAGGGGATTTTGATGGGAAACCGTGCAGATAAACTTCTGAACACCAGAGAACTCGGCGGAATAGAGCAGAAACACCGGCT
Organism: Oscillospiraceae bacterium; assembly: GCA_024404315.1. Taxonomy (GTDB): domain Bacteria; phylum Bacillota; class Clostridia; order Oscillospirales; family Oscillospiraceae; genus Onthomonas. Next base: position 23,751 of record JAKSQD010000029.1, on the reverse strand, counting down.
GACGGCAAAACAGCTCCGCCTCTTTCAGCAGGGCTTTTCGGTAATCGGAAACGCCCTGAGCCAGCAGCCATTCGCTGACGCAGCAACCCACCGCAGCGGTCATTTTCAAATGGTCAAAAAAGGAGATTCCCAGGCATTCGTTTTGCTCGGTGTTGTCAAAAACGGAGCTGGTACAGGATTCCAGCAGACAAAGAAGGGGGTTGAGCCACGTCTCCTCCAGCGCAAGATCAAGCAAACCCGCCTTCAGTTCTTGCAGCAAATGCTGTTGTTTTGCTTGGAGAGGCTGCTCTGCACGGTCGGCAGCAATCTGATTGGCAAGGCAAGCAATATAAGCCGGACTGTTGCTTGGCAGCTTGGCATTGCGGATGGCCTTTTCGTGGTGATAGCGCACACAATCCAGCACAAGCTTGGCGTTGACTCCGTTGAGGCACTTACGCAGCCACGAGACACCGGCGGCGCTGTGCTCACTGGATGGCGCATCCACTGGAACGACCAGCTTTCCCACATCGTGGAGCAGACAACCAAAGGCAGTCACAAGGGTTTGTGTGTGCAAAAGAATCCCTTCTTTCTCTATCAGGGGTTGTCCCCTTACGGGGTTATGTTTTTTTGTGATATGCGGAATGTGTCATGCGGCAGCAAAGTTTCCGTCCCCTTGCGGGGTTTTAGTGGAGTGGGTTATCCTTCGTCAAAAAGTCTGTTTTTCTTTCAGAGAAACTTCTCTTTGGGGTCGTCGTAAAGGCGGCTTGCGGCACGCAGAATGCGCTTGAAGCGCTCACGCAGGTGGTCGGGGGATAAAATCTCCGCCTCCACGCCAAACACCAGAAAATAGCTTTGAATTTGATAGGGCGTACAGCGGAAGGTGTAGTAAGTTCCATCGGGTCTTGTTTCCACCGTCAAGGGCTTGGGACGGAGAAAGAGCTTGTTCTGATACAGCCGCTCTCCCTCTTCTGTCAGGCGAACCACGATTTCCTCCGACTTGCCAACCAGGAAGGCCACGCCCCGCTCCTGCAATGCCTGATGTACCCGTTCCTGTTCCAGCAGGCTCAGTCGTCCCGTTCGGAAGCTTTTGGGGCGCTTTTTCACCATGGTGATGCGGGAAACACGGAAAGAGGCGGGTATGGCTTGGGAGGGGTCTTCTCCCGTGGGACAAGATAGGGCAATGAGATAATGATACAAACCGCTTTCGTCTGGGACGATCTGCCAGGGCTTGGCATCAAAGCGTTTTCCGCCGGTCTCTACCGTCACAAGATATCCGCCCTCGATGCAGGTTTCCAACAGCTCGATGGTCTCGTGAAAAAAGAGGCGTTCCCGTTGCAGCTGAGAATGAGCGGCGTATTCTTCTATGACCGCCTTTAAGTACAGAGCGGGTCGGGATTGATAGAATTCGGCGATGAAATCGGCGTTTTCCTCCAAAACAGAAGCATTTTCCACGTTCAAATAGAACTTAAACCCATATCCCTTGGGATAGCTCTTGATTTGCTCCAAAAGGCGCTCCTGCTCCCGATGCAAGAACAGCTGACAGGTCTGCTCCCGCACGAGGGAATTGGAAAGGGGCTCCAAAATGCTCATCAGCTCCTGGCGTTTTCGGCTCAGGGCAAGGTCAATGGTTGCGTCGGCGCTTTCGTAGTAGTTGCGGAAAATCCCATTGAGAAAACCTGACAGCGAGCTTCGCCCAAATGCGTGAAGGTCATTTTGGATGACTTCATAAGCAGTGCAGCTCAGGTTTAAGTGCTGCTTACGTCCCTGTTCGGTGTTCATGGCTTCCTCCTTTGGTTTCTTTTTTACAAGTATTATAGTACTCCCATTGGGGAAAGAAAATAGCAAATAGAAAAATAATATTGTTCCTATTTTTTCAAAATTCATGGAATTATAATCTATCTTTTGTTCCCTTATCATGTACATTTTCTTTCTGAATATCCCCCCTTTTTTACTTTTATTGGAAGCGTTTAGATTCTGTGGTTTTTTCTTCGCAGAGGAAACCGCATCCTTTTGGGCATGATTTTTCCAGAAAAATAGCACATTTGCAAACGTTTATTGACAATTTCTTTCGAACAATACGCATTTCCCTTGACAGCTGTATGAAGCTTCCCTATAATATAGCCCACAGAGAGCAAATTCTTCCTGTTTCTCCCTGCCGATGGGAACAAATCTTTTCCACCTTCCACCCCCAACTCAGCCCCCTACTCATTGTTATTCTGATGTCCTTTTCCTTACCTACGGGGATTGTACCGCTTCCTCTCTGAAGTCAAGGATATACGGAAGATGTGTTTGACCCCTTTTCGGGAGATACACTCGAACAAGTTGGAGGGAAAAGAAAGAAGAACCTCGTCTTTTGCTCTGCTGCTTTCACCTTACCTTCGGGGACGAAAAACGCTGTGACTCTGCTGGAGTGACGGCGTTTTGTGTTTTGGGGATGGGGATGTTTTGGCGATTGTTTTCCCCGTAGGTACTGGATATTCCTCCTTCTTTTGATGTTGTTGCGTGGAAGGGGTTTGAGGTTCCACATGATTGAATCGGTTGGTTTGAGATAAAGTTCGAGAAAACAAAACCGTTTTTAAAAAGAAAAAACCGTCTGAGAGAAGCTCCTTTCAGGCGGTTTTCGCAAAAAAGACGCTGATACCCCAAAAGATATCAGCGGTGAGGATGGAATTTTTGCCGGTTTTCACCAGCTTATGATCTCAAATGCTCCAAAGCCCATGGAATTTTTTGCGCCGAGTCCGGTATGATACAGAAATTCCAGTGCGGTGGGACTTCCCTTGAGCAGATAGGTACCGCCCCAAGCGTTGACGATGGTGCCTTTGATTTTGGTGACGGTCTTGTCCGGGCGACCCACCGAAAGGGCTATCAGCTCGACGGAATCCTTGGCCGGTTCTCCCGTGGCACTGAGCCATTTGTTTTGATAATTGTCGTTGATACGGGCGGAAAATTCATCCTCTAAGGGGTTGAAGTAACGGGTTTTTCCCGCCTCCGTCTTACAAAAAACCGTAATGGGGGACAGCATACGGATTTTCAGCTGACGGCAGTCCTGCTCCAGATGGAGCGTCTCCAACTGAACGTCAGAAAGAACCATCTGCTGACCGCCCAATGTACACACCAGACCGGGACGCAAAACCTCATGCAGAAGGGAGCCCAGGAAGGGATCCGCAGTACGCAGAGCAAAGGACACCTGCTTATGAAAGACAATCATTCCCTGCTGGATGGTGTGCGCACCGGAAAGATTGCCGTAGGTGAAGAGCTTGAAGTTGGAGCCGCCGGAAGCGCTGTAGCCGCTGTTATGCAGAAAATGGCTGTATTCCGGCGAAGCGCTCATGAGCGCATAGATCATCCCCTGCACCCTTGTTTGATGAGACAGCGGAAGGGTTAGGTGGTTGGTTTGAAAGGTCAAATTGTATAACATGAGAAAACTCCAAAACCACACAGCTCGGGCAGCCTCTTACAGCTGAGAATATTCCCGAAAACGGACAAAGCGAAAAACCGCCTCCTTGCGGGTTGTCCCGTCGGGCAGAGCCTTTTCTGCGACCTCCCGTTGAGAGGTGGCCGCAACAACCGGGATATGATTCTTCTGAAACAGCCGAACCAGGGCAAAGCACAGGGACATTTCCCCTTGACAAAGTACGGCATCGGGATGCAGCTTGCAGGCATCCGCCAAAACGGTTTGAGCGAGAGCGGCAATCTCTTTTTCGTCAAACTGCGCCGAAACAACGGGGAATGGATAATCCCGAACGCTTCCCCACTTCTCTGCGGCGGCGTTGGATTGCTCTCGGCTCCACTTTTCAGAGGGATGATTGGTCAAATTGAGTAACATGGTAATTTGTCCTCCTTTTTCTTTCTTTACGTTTTAATCAGTAGAATACAAAGAATGTTCGGACATGGAAGGCACCAATTTCAGAGTCTTTTGGTGCGATATCGCTTTTATTTTAACATTTTATTGCAGAAAAAGTCAATCTTTTCCACAAAATTTTAACAAACATTTTCTTAGAGGCTGTTTTTTCTTCCCAGTTGAAAGCATTTCCTCTTTCGACCTTTTATGCACCTTTTCCCGCTAATGTTCATACTCTGCTATAGGCAGTATCCCCAATCCCCTGCCTGAAAGGAGGTCGTTCCTTTGCAAAAGGAATCCAACTGCGGAACGCTGTATCTGTGCTGTCATATGTCGGAAAGGCTGTGGTATCCCTGTTATGTCACGATTTATCGTCTGCCAGAGGATGAAACTGTCCTAATCCAACGCCTGCCAGCCAATCAGAATGCGTGTATCTGTCTCCCGGAAGGACACTATCGGGTTCGTGTCAGGAATACTGCCGGATTAGACCCTGGTGGTTTTTCCAGATGGCTCTATCTTCACGAGGAAGAGGAAGCCTGTATGAACTTTTACTTTTTTGCTGGCTCCCCTTCCCCACCGATGGTCACGTTGGATATCACCGTCACAGATGCCCACTATCCGGGCATCCTTCCCATCAATGGAGGTATCACACTATGGCAGCAACCAACCACACGATTTCCTTTGTAGACGGAAAAGCCGAAAACATTAAGCTCCCTATCGGCACCTACACTTATGTTTCCAACACCATCCCCGGCTACTCCGAGGGCGGAACGGTAAACAGCTTTACCATCACCAAAGATACCGCCTCTTTGGAATTGAAGATCACCGCAAACGGCGAACTCGTCATCAACGTGAAGGACGATCTGGACGCTCCTATCACCGCCGGTAACGTCCAGCTCTCCAACAGCAATGGCTCCGTCGTCTATGGCAACGCAGCCGACATCGCCGAGGGCAAAGCGACCTTCACTCATGTTCCCTACGACGACATCAACGGCATCGGTCTGTATATTGGTCAGGCCGCTTCTGACGATGACCATGACCCCATCGGCACTGACACCCCTGTTTCCTATTCCATGACCGCAACCCCCGGCGCTGTCGATATCATGAATGCTCGTAAGCAGGTAGAGTTCACTCTGACTCTCTCCGATGCGTTCTTCACTGGCATCACCGCCTTGAACGGCGATCTTGTGGTCAACGGCTAACAGGCTGTTTCAGCCTCGAAAATGGTTCTCACGCTAAAAACTCTATGAGCAAAGCCGAGGTGAAAACGTTCGGCATATGAAAATCAGCGGCCAAAGTCAGGAATCCAAGCCCGGCTTTGACCGCTTCTCTTTTGTTCGGCATGAGCGCAGCAAAAAAACGCTGCGCCTGTATCATTTATGGTGAGACGCTTATTCTTTGCTCCAAATGCGCCGTTTCATGTGGTTTCACTCCCTTTTTCTCTTCCTATCACACCTCCTCTGATACTATTATCACACCAATGATGGCATCGAAACAGCTCCTAGAATTTCACTCGTCTCATTTCTGCGTACTATTATAAAAAAATATTGATTTGTTTGTAGCGTTGTGTTATACTGTTTTTGATATCGGCAGTTTCGTCTGGAACTGTACAAAAAAATACTGTATAAAAAGGAGCGTATTGTATGAATCAAACAATCAAAAAAGCACTTTGCTTGCTTTTTGCGGGCATGTTGTTCTTCCAGGTTTCCCTGCCCCGTGCTTGGGCGTTGGACGACGTTTCCGAGGATGTATCAGTCGCTGACACGGAGCTATTGGAAGAGTCAGCAGCGCAAGAAGAAGCCATTACCGTATCTTCCTCCAAAAGCTTGAATGTCGCATACCATTCTCAAGCAGAAATTCTGGCTTTTATCAACGCTCACCCAGCGGGGGCTTATGATAACGTGGTATTTTCCGAAAGCCCCTCTTTGTGGAATACATATAAAAGCGGCACACTCTCTCAGGGAACGCTGCAATCTGCGCTGAATATGGTCAATCAGTGCCGCTACATCGCAGGTATCAGCTCTAACATTCAACTAAACAGCACCTACAGCAAACAGACATCCGCCGCCGCTCTGCTCAACGCCCTGAACGGCAAACTCAGCCATACTCCGGCCAGACCAGCGGTATTGTCCTCTTCTTCTTATAACAGCCTGTACAAAACGGGCTACCAAGCTGCTTCTCGTTCCAATTTGGCCATGGGATATTCGTGCTTGAACTCCGCAATCCTGGATGGTTGGATGTTTGATGGAGACAGCAGCAACATCAGCACCCTGGGACATCGGCGCTGGATTCTCAATCCCACCATGAAAAAGACCGGATTTGGTGCTGCCTCAAACTATTACACCATGTACGCTCTGGACAGCTCCGGCGGCAAAAGCGGAAAAGTGGTGGCATGGCCCGCCCAGGAAATGCCCCTTCAGTACTTTGGCCCCTATGATCCGTGGTCCATTTCGTTTGATAACTCTGTCAATCGTTCCGTATCGGTTACGCTCACACGCCAATCCGATGGACGTGTGTGGAGCTTCAGCTCCAATAAGGCGGACGGAGATTTTTATATCAGCAATGCCGGTTATGGTCAACATGGCTGTATCATTTTCCGTCCCAGAAATCTGAACGACATCTATAGCGGCGATATCTTCAAGGTTCAGGTAACACAGGGAACAAGCACGATTGTGTCGTATCAGGTGCGTTTTTTCTCGCTGTATGATCGTGCTACTGCATTAGCAACTTCTTCTGTGAACAACAAAACCACCACGCTCTCCAAAACCACGCTCTCCAGCGTCACAAACGCAAAGGGTAAAAAAATAACCGTCAAATGGAAGAAAAACACCTCCGGTTCCGGTTATCAGGTGCAGTATTCCACCGACAAGACCTTTAAAACCGGAGCCAAAACCGTAACCATCAAAAAGAAGGGCACAACCTCCACCACCATCTCCAAGCTGACCAAGGGAAAAACCTACTATGTGCGGATTCGCACCACAAAGGGAAGCAGCCATTCCGCATGGAGTACGGCAAAGAGTGTGAAAATCAGCAAGTAATGGCCTTTTGTGGTCGGCTGTGGGACAATGTCTGTTAAAAGCCAATCGAGAGGGTATGAATCCGCTCGTGACAAATGAGCAAGCCCCTACACAAATAGCTCTAAAGCTGTCCTTTTCCGAGGTGAAACACGTCACCGTCGGAGAAGGGCAGCTTTACCTTTTGATTTCTGAGTGATGTTTCCTGTATAGCATTCCAGCACATAGGTTTCGTCCAATTCTGAGACTTCTTCCAGCAGAACACCTTCACTGTCGGAAAGCTGAGACAGACCCAGCAGAATTTTGTGACGCATATGAAACACACAAGGGTGCGAAAGATGAAGCTCCTTAGCGGTTTGGTTGATAGATTTGCATTCCAACGTATCATTCAAGACCTGTTCCCACACAATCTTGGACTGATGAGACTCTGCCATAATGGTATGGGTAGTGGTTACAAAGGTTTTGCCGCATTTCTTACAACGAAATCGCTGTTTGCCACACTTTTTGCCATATCTGATAACAGCCTGAGACTGACAATGTGGACAACCGGGAATATTTTTGGAAGTGGATGTCAGCAGATACTTCGCTTGTTCAAGAAGCTGGCGGATTGCTTCGTCTGACAGGGAATAGATGCTGGCAAGCAATTCTTTCAGGGCATTCATGGGAGATTCCTCCTGTTGAGTGATGCCCTTATTATATCATGTCGTGTGTCCGATTAACTGGACTGTTTAGTTTCTGTCCGTTTAATGAGACTGCTTCATTTGCTGATTTGCTACCAACCCACTTTGTAACTATCACCATTGTAAAGAATTTTATGGAGAAAAACAGGAGGGAAAGCAATTGCAGGATGATTTACTCTCTGTTTTTCCAACATAATTACCGAATCTCCTTCATATCCTCCACCGAGGGCGTTTTTTACCCTCAAGGGAGTGATTCCATGAAACAGAAGCAGGACATGGAGGAGCGAGCCGCCGCCCTGGCAAGGTATCTGGTTGAAGAAAAAGCCACCGTCAGAGCTGCGGCAAAAAAGTTTGGTATCTCAAAATCAACGGTTCATAAAGATCTGCGGGAGCGGCTCCCCACCTTTAACCCACCGCTCTACCAAGCGGTGAAGGTGGTGCTGGACTCCAACAAAGCGGAACGGCACATCCGTGGTGGAATTGCCACCCGTTTGAAGTATCAAAACGCCGGAAAACGGCCAGAAAAGCAAAACAGGAATCCATGAAAAAACGTCTCTGCCTGACCCTGCATTGGGTTGGACAGAGGCGTTTCTTGTGTCATTATTTTGCGTATTTATCACGGATATACATCGAACTGCGCTCTTTTTTGATTTCAAATCGGTCGATGGATTCAATCATGGTGGAAAGCTTGCTATAGCCATAGTTCCGGCTGTCAAAGTCGGGCTGTTTTTTGGACAAAAGGTTGCCCAGAGCGGCCAGAGCACCAAACCCATCATCATCCGCAATATCAGCAAGGCTGAGGGCAATCAGATTCACCGTCTTTTTGGGGATATTGCTTCGACCCAACTGCTGAGAATTGTTCTTCCGGGGCGTGGGATTTTCCACCTGCTGGGCGGCATCTCGGATAATCTCGATGTAGATAAACTTATCGCAGGAGGCGATAAACGGTTGGGGCGTTTTCTTCTCCCCCATGCCATAAACCTTCATGCCCGCTTCTCTCAGCCGGGTGGCCAGGCGGGTAAAATCGCTGTCACTGGACACCAAGACGAACCCCTCCACCCGCTGGGAATAGAGAATATCCATAGCATCAATAATCATGGCAGAATCCGTAGCATTCTTGCCAGTGGTATAGGCGTATTGCTGGATGGGCGTGATGGCGTTCTCCAACAGGATAGGCTTCCAGCTGTTCATATTGGGGGCGGTCCAGTCGCCATAAATTCGTTTGATGGTGGGATTGCCGTAGACAGCGATTTCTTCCATGATTTCCTTCATGGCGGTACGAGGGGCATTATCCGCATCAATCAGGACGGCCAGATTTAGCTCAATGGTTTCGGACATAATTGACTCCTTTTGTGTTTTGACATAGCTCATTTTCCTTTTTTCTATGATAACACAAAAGCGCCAAAAAGGATAGAGGTTATTGTCTCTTTAAAACAAGATTCCGAGGGTATTCATAACGAAAATCCAGCCAAAGAGGGTAAAGACAGAGAGTACCGTGCTCAGAAACACCATTTGTCCGGCCAGCTCACCGTCACCACCCATATTCTGAGCCATGGGATAGGAGGCTGCCGCCATTGGTGTGCCGAAGATGGCAAGGAGCAAAAACAGCTCTGCGCCACGCAGCCCAATCAAATAGCCGCCGGTGACAAAAATCAGTGGCATCAGCACCAGTTTGCACAGCAAACTCGGCACCAGATAGGGCAGATTCTTTCGAATGGCATCAAACCGCAGAGTTCCGCCCAAGACGAACATAGCCAGCGGGGTGGTCATGTTGGAAACGGCGCCGATGGGTGTCACCAAGCCTTGGGGCAGCCTCCAGCGGAACAAATAGAAAATCAATCCCATCACAGCGCCCTGCAACAGGGGATTTTGCGCCAGCTTCTTGAGCAATTGCAAGGCCGTCACGCCGGTTCCATCGTTGTTAAACATCTCCAGCACCACCACGGCGGAAACATTGAAGATGGAGACCACAACGGCAATCATGACGGCAGCGATGGACGAAGCCGCTTCTCCAAAGATGTTAATGGTCAGAGCAACGCCATAAAGGACAAAATTGCTGCGAAAAATTCCTTGAATGATAACGCCCCTGCGTCGGTTTTCCTTGACCAGCCTGGGAACCACCAACAGCAGCACCAGAATCAGCGTCAAAATACTGACCACTGAGTAAACAATCATTTTGATGCTGGGCAGCTCTCCATGGTCTGCTTTATAAAGGTTATAGAAGGTCAGAAAGGGGAAGAACAAGGAAAACACCATCTTATTCAGCCGATTTAGGAAAGGAATCTCCACCGCCTTGCTACGAACAGCAAAATGACCGAAAATCAGGTAAAACAGGAATGGAATCACCGCATTTATGGCGACAAGAAAGCTTTCAAACATTGGATTTTTTCTCCTTTCCGTAAATCAGCTGAGGCCAATTTTTCTTCATTGCTTCTATGAGGTGTTCTGGTTCATGGCGGTAAAGAGAATCTCCAATCAACAGCTCCAAGCATTGCCCATCTCGCAGGCAGAGGATTAAGTGATGGATGCTGAAATCATTGGAACAGCAGCCAGTCTTTCCGTTGACCTCCTCCACCCGCCGATAGGCTCGGGTGATCGCCTCGCTAGAAACACCGTACCATCGGAAATGCCTTTTCCAGAACAAATGCTCCGTGCCCACTCGAATATGACCAAAGGGCTGACTTTGTTTCCATTCCTTATCCAAGTCAGCGCATATGCCTTTTTGATAAATAAATCGTTTCATTTTTCCACTTTCTTTGCGTAAATTATCCCATCAACCGAACTATACCACACTTATTTTGAAATAGCAAGGAACAAAACAGGCAAAAAACCGCACTTTTTCACGCTCTCTGCTTCTCCCTTTTCGCCGCCGGTCACGCTCAGGCGGTGCAGGAAAAGAAGGGAAAAAGGATGGATTTTCTCGTTTGCTTCTGTGAGTTTCTATGCTATAATGATTTTAATCCTTTCTACTCTTTTTCTTGTGGAGCCGTGGCATGATACGAACAGAACATCTGAAAACCTATCTTCTCAAACAGGACACCGACCTGCCCATGCTGGGAACCGATTCCCTTTTGCTCTCCCGCTTCTGCACGCTTCACAAAGGCGCTAAAGTGTTGGATCTTGGCTGTGGCGTGGGCGTTTTGGCTCTTCTTTTGGCGGAGCAGCAGCAGGCGCTAACGCTGGACGGCATCGAACGGAACCCTGCTTCCGCTGCTCTGGCGGAGAAAAATCTCCGAGAAAACGGATTGACAGGTACCATTCTCTGCGGCGACCTTCGGGAGTCTGGATGGTTTTCTCAGGGACATTATGACCTGATTGTCTGCAACCCGCCCTACTTCCCCGCTGGCTCCGGCCCTTCCGCTTCTCGGCGGAATGCAGAAGCCCGCAGCGACGGAACCTGCACCCTGGAGGATATCTGCCGAGCCGCAGAGCCTCGCCTGAAAACAGGGGGCAGGCTGGCAGTGGTTTGCCGCACAGAACGCCTGACCGATCTGCTGGTATCCATGCGCTGTCACGACATCGAGCCCAAACGTCTCCAACTGGTGCAGACTACGCCCGGAAAAGCGCCCAAGCTGTTCCTCTGTGAGGGCATCCGCCAAGGCCGCCCCGGTTTGAAAACCGCCCCCACGCTCATCCTCCAAGGAGGATGCGTCCCCATTTCTGGATAAAAGGTGAATATTATGCCCGGTATTTTATATCTTGTGCCCACTCCCATCGGCAATTTGGGAGACATCTCCACCCGAATGATTGACATTCTCAACGAAGTCGATTTCATCGCCGCAGAGGATACCCGTGTTTCTCTGAAAATTTTGAACCATTTGGACATCAAAAAGCCCTTGGTCAGCTATTACCGCCACAACACCGAAACTAGCGGCTCTCAGATTGTACAGCGGCTTCTTGCTGGGGAAAGCTGCGCCCTGGTGACAGACGCTGGTACCCCCGCCATCAGCGACCCCGGCGAGGATTTGGTGGCTCTCTGCGCCGAACAGAATCTCACGGTGGTGGGAATTCCCGGCCCCTGCGCACTGGTCACGGCGCTGGCCGTCTCCGGCCTGCCCACGGGTCGCTTCACCTTTGAAGGCTTCCTGGCCATGAACAAGAAAAACCGCCGGGAGCATCTGGAATCCCTCAAGGGCGAGCAGCGCACCATGATTTTCTACGAGGCTCCGCACAAGCTCCTCAGCACCCTGGGCGACATGGCCAACACCTTTGGTTCCAGCCGCCGCATCTCTCTCTGCCGTGAGCTGACCAAGCTCCACGAGGAAATCCGCCGCACCACGCTGGGGGAAGCGGTGGCGTACTATCAGGAGAACAACCCCAAAGGAGAATTTGTTCTGGTGATTGAAGGAGAAACCGCCGTAATAGAACCCCCCACCCTCACGCTGGAGGAAGCAGCGGAGCGGGTGCGTGCGCTGTACGAAGCCGGAACGCCCATGAAGGAAGCCGCCAAACAACTGGCTGCTGAAACCGGATTTCCCAAAAAAGAGCTTTATCGGCTGGCTGTTCGTTGAAATCTGCGAAACGCCACGGATTCGGTTCTATTCCGTCCAATTGCTGAAAAAAACGGCAATGTAACCCAAAATTTCATGTTCAGAAACACGTTTTTCTTTGCAAACAGGATTTCTATGCTGATTTTGGCCGCAAGATGCCAACTGTAACAATACAGATAGTATAGCTTCTATCGTATTCGAAATTTATCAAGGATTTCCAGTTGTGGTCTTCCGTACAAATCATGAGAGTCTTTCTGTCCCCTTTTCTCTTTGGCAGAAAGGCTCTTTTGTTTCCCAAAGAAAAAACTGCCAGACCCCAGCCGAGAGGAGTAGGCAGTTTTCATTGGAAAAACAAGACAGCAATTACAGAGAAGTCAACTTTTTCAGACAGTCATAGCAAATATTTTTTCCCATAAAGTCCAAAATTCCGTCTGTTTCTCCGCAGAACACGCAAGAAGATTGGTGTTTTTTTAAGACAACAGAAGAACCATCGACATAAATCTCAAGCTCATCCTTTTCTGCGATGTCCAGCGTGCGGCGCAGCTCAATCGGAAGCACGATACGCCCCAATTCGTCCACTTTGCGAACGATACCAGTTGATTTCATGAAACAACCTCCAATACCAAATCAATTTGTACTCCTTCTTCATCATTATAACAGTAAGTAATAGATTGTCAACCCAAAAATGACATTTTTATACAATATAACCGTTTTTCTCCTGTTTTTCCACATTTGTTTTCTTTTTTTACCTGGAATATTCCTTTCTCCCTTGGCATAGGATGTGGTTGCGTAGAAAGGAGGCGGGATGTTTGGCTATATCAATCGTCTGGGCTGTGATGGTGGTTTCCAGCTTGCTTTACGGAGGCTGTACCGGCCAACTGGCACAAGTTTCATCTGCCGCAGCGGAAGGCGCTCAAGCTGCTGTGGAGCTTTGCCTTTCTATGGCCGGGATGATGTGTCTTTGGAGCGGAATTATGGAAGTGATGAAGCAATGCGGCATGTTAGAGGCTCTTCGGGGCGGTATGATGCCCGTTTTGCGTCGGCTTTTTCCACAATCGGCCAACGACAAAGAGACGATAGAGCTAATCGCCGCCAACGTCTCCGCTAATCTGCTGGGACTGGGCAACGCCGCCACGCCTCTGGGCATCCGTGCCACAGAACGAATGGCCAGGCGTTCCCCCGGAAAGGCCAGCCATGAGCTATGCCGATTTGTGGTGTGCAACACCGCCTCCATCCAGTTGATTCCCACCACGGTGGCCGCCGTCCGCAGCAGCGCTGGCTGTCTCTCTCCATTCGACATTCTTCCAGCGGTGTGGCTGACCTCTCTTGCCGCTCTCACAGCTGGATTGACGGTGTGTTGGCTATCGGAACGGCTGTGCCGCAGCCCAGCTGTGCACCGCTAAGTGGTTGATTTGAGAGGTATTTTGATGACAGATCTCCTGGTTCCTTTGATTCTCGCCGTGAGCGTGCTGACCGCTCTGTTTCGCAATGTTGACTTTTACTCCGCCCTGGGCGAAGGAGCAGCGGAAGGACTGCGGGTGCTGCTGCGCATTCTTCCACCCTTAGTGGGGTTGATGACCGCTATTTTTATGTTCCGGGCTTCCGGTCTGTTGGAGACGCTGGGGGCAGTTTTGGCTCCGCTGCTGAACGCTCTGGGTATCCCACCGGAAACCATCGGCCTGATGCTCATTCGTCCGGTCAGCGGGAGCGGGGCTTTGGGGGTGGGAGCGGATTTAATCCGCAGTCACGGCCCTGACAGCCTGGTGGGACGAACGGCGGCGGTGATGCTGGGTAGTACGGAGACCACCTTTTATACCATCGCCGTTTATTTTGGTGCCGCCAAGATCAACAAAACACGCTACGCCATTCCAGCGGCTCTTTGCGCCGATCTCACCGGATTTTTGGTGGCAAGCTGGACGGTGCGGCATTTTTTCTGATGCGCCTGATAACGATTCCAAAATGTTCAAAAAAGCACTTGAACTGGTTCCAATAACCCATTCAAGTGCTTTTGTCTTATCCGTTTTCTTATCCGTTGAAACGGGAAAGGAATTGTCTGGTACGTTCCTCCTTGGGGTTTTCAAAGACCTCTCTGGGGTCGCCCTGTTCACAGATGGTACCACGATCCATAAAAATCACCTGGCTTGCCACATCTCGGGCAAAGGCCATCTCGTGGGTGACAATGACCATGGTGGTCTTCTGCTCGGCCAACTCCTTCATCACCTTGAGCACCTCGCCGGTCAGCTCGGGATCCAAAGCGGAGGTCGGCTCGTCAAAGCAAAGAATGTCGGGCTGCAAGGCCAGGGCACGGGCAATGGCCACTCGCTGCTGCTGACCACCGGAAAGCTGATGGGGGTAGTTGTTCATGCGGTTGCCCAGTCCAATCTGTTTCAGCAGGGTGACGGCCTGCTCTTCCAACGCCTGGTTGATTTCCTTTTTGCGGCGCTTATAATCCGGGCGTTCCTTGGCCAGCAGCTGACCGGCCAGCATCACGTTTTCCAAAGCGGTATATTGCGGAAACAGGTTGAAGGACTGGAACACCAGGCCAAAATGCAGGCGCTTACGGCGGATTTCCGCCTCGCTCATGCTGCCAACGTTGGCCGCATCAAAGACGGTTTCGCCCTTGACCTTGATGATTCCGCCGTCGGGACGCTCCAGGAAATTCAGGCAGCGCAGAAGGGTGGTCTTGCCACTGCCAGAGGAGCCAATGATGGAGAGAACTTCGCCTTCCTCCAGAGAAAAACTGATGTCTTTTAAAACCTTGGTCTTACCAAAGCTCTTTTTGATGTGTTCTGCCTCTAAGATTGTCATTTTTCTCCCTCCTTTTAGCGGAAATAATTCAATTTCTGTTCCAGCTTGCTAAAGGCGACGGTCAGCACGCCGATGGCTGCCAGATAGTAAAAAGCGGTGAAGAACAGCGGCCAAATGGCACCGGAAATGCCGTGAGAGCCCTTCATAAAGGCCTGACCCGCCCAAATGACCTCCTGCAACGAGATAATGCGAGCCAAGGAGGTATCCTTAACCAGCGTAATAATCTCATTGGACATGGGCGGAACAATGCGTTTAATCATCTGCAACAAGGTAATGCGGAAGAAAATCTGGCTGCGGGTCATGCCCAGCACCAGGCCGGCCTCCTCCTGACCCTTGGGTACGCCTTGAATACCGCCGCGGTAAATCTCAGAGAAGTAGCAAGCGTAATTGATGATGAAGCCCACGGCGGCAGCGGCGAAGCGTCCACTCTCACCACCACCCCAAATGGGATTGCCCAGCACCAAGCCGGGGAAGAAGTAAATCACCAACAGCTGAATCATCAGAGGCGTGCCTCGAATGACCCAGACAAACAGACGGGTGAAGATGCTCAACGGCTGAAAGCGGGACATGGAGCCGAAGCAAATCACCAGACCCAGCGGAAGAGCGCCCAACAGCGTGATGAAGAACAGCTTGAAGGTGACAACAAAGCCTTCATTCAGCGCTCCAACCACGACGGGAAATTGCTGCATAAAAGTTTCCATAATACCTCTCTTTTCTTACAGAAAACCCACAAGAGGGGACGAAACCACAGATGGCCGTCCCCTCCAAAGGTTTGTTGTTATGTACGCAGGGCGCTTATTCAGCGATCAGAGCGCCGGTCAGTTCGTACTCAGCTGCGGTGGAAGCCACCAAGTCAGCATTCTCGGTCAGGAAGGTATCCAGAGCGGCGGCCAAATCGGAGCCCTTGCGGAAACCAACCACATACTCCTCGTCAGAGAGAGGCAGGGTGTAGGTCAGGTCAGCGTAGCTGGTGCCCTCACCCACCATGGCGTAAGCCATCAGGATATCGACCACAGCGGCATCAGAGGTGCCAGCGGCTACTTCCATCAGAGCGTCAGCCTGTGCCAGAACGGGAGTGACATTCAGCCCCTTCTCGTTCAGCACGGCCTCACCAGCGGAGCCGGACTCAGCAGCAAAGGACAGGTCAGCCAGAGACGCTTCGTCGGCGTACTGGTCAGCCTTATCAGCGGGCATGACGACAACCTGAGAGTTGTTCAGGTAGGGAGCGGTGCACTCCATGGAGGCCTCCACCTCATCGGTGAGGGTCATGCCGTTCCAAACGCAGTCAATGGTCTTGCCGTTCAGCTCAAAAATCTTGTTATCCCAGTCAATTTCGATGAACTCAACCTCAACGCCCAGGGATTCAGCGAAAGCATGAGCCATATCAGCGTCAAAGCCGATCCACTCGCCGCTCTCATCCTGGTAGTCCATGGGAGCAAAATCGGTGATGCCAACCACCAGCTTGCCGTTGGCTTTGATGGTCTCCACCTCGCTCTCAGCGGCGGATTCAACCGGAGCGGAAGTCTCAGCGGATGCCTCAGCAGAAGCTTCGGCCTCTTCGGATGCGGAAGCAGATGCAGATGCAGAAGCTTCCGGGGCACTGGCTGCCTCGGTGTCGGTGGTAACGTTCTGAGTGTTGGAGCCGCAGGCGACCAGAGAAAGGGTCATAGCCAGCGCAAGGATCAGCGCAATCAGTTTTTTCATGGTTTCAATCTCCTCATACAAGTTTCAAAAATAAACTGCGCTACCATATTAGCAGTTTAGCAGGTTAAAGTCAACCATTTTTTTGCGAAATTCTCGTTGAAATCCAAAAAATTCAGCCAGCGCTGCTTTGGATGCCATCTCCCGGAGTGTATGCGGGAGGGCAGAATGGTATGAATGTGTTTTTCAGGGGCAGTTTCTTGTTGTGCACAGAAGATTTTCCGTCTTGCTTGCAGCGTTCGCCCTCTGTCGGCTTCTCTGGCCGTGCGTCCCCGACTGGTTCAGCCTGTGCAGGGCAGAAAAAGGCGGCGTTTCAGAAACATCTAAAACGCCGTCTTATGCTTATTCCATTGTCACAAAGAGCAAACAGGCAGATGACCCGCTTGTTCTCTGGAAGGATTGATTACAGATTCTTCAGCTTCCAGGCGATGTCGTTGTAGAACAGCTCCTTCTTGAAGCTTTCCTCGGTGGTGTCCTTGCTGATGTGGACGCACTCGATGCCCATCATCTCGCACCAATCCTGCATCATGCTGGCGGTCAGAGCGGTGGACAGAACCGTATGGTGAGCGCCACCGGCATGAATCCAGCACTTGACACCCGTCAGCAGGTCGGGCATTGCCTTCCACATAACACGAGCCACGGGCAGATTGGGCATTTCCAGGATGGGCTTGATGACCTGGACATCCTGAATAATCATACGCAGACGGCCACCCATATCAATGAGGCTGACCACGATACCAGCGCCTTCCTTTCCCTCAAAGACCAGACGAGCGGGGTCCTCACGGTCGCCAATGCCCAGATGATGCACCTGAATCTTGGGCTTTGCGGCGGCAATAGAGGGGCAGACCTCCAGCATGTGAGCGCCCAGGGAAACCTCATTGCCGGGCTCCAGATCATAGGTATAGTCTTCCATGAAGAGCGTACCGCCTTCCAGACCCTCGGCCATCTTCTTCATGATGGTGGTCATAGCGGCCACCTTCCAGTCACCTTCGCCGCCGTAGCCGTAGCCATCGGCCATCATGTTCTGAGAGGCAATGCCGGGCAGCTGCTTCATGCCATACAGATCCTGGAAGGTGTTAATGAAGGCCATAGCGCCCTCACGCTCCAGAATCTTACGCATAGCGACTTCTTCCAGTGCCTGATACTTGACGGACTCGATGTTGTCGGTATCCAGCTCATAGCGCTCCAAATACTCGGCGTACTTTGCCTCAACTTCTTCCTCGGTGACAGCGTTCATGGTCTCCACCAGATGACCCACGGGCCAGTAATCGACCTGCCAGCCCAGCTTCATCTCGACTTCCACCTTATCGCCTTCGGTGACGGCCACGTCACGCATATTGTCGCCGAAGCGAATCACACGCAGCTTGCGGGAGGCATCAGCGCCAATGGCAGCTCTCATCCAGTCGCCCAGCTCCTTGAGCACCTTCTCATCCTGCCAGTAACCGGCGATAATCTTACGGGGCAGACGCATACGAGCGCCGATAAAGCCGTGTTCCCGGTCGCCATGGGCAGCCTGATTCAGGTTCATGAAGTCCATGTCAATCTCTTCGTTGGGAATGTTGCGGTTATACTGGGTGGCCAGGTGGCAATAGGGCTTCTGGAGCTTATCGAAGCCGTGAATCCACATCTTAGAGGGACTGAAGGTATGACACCAGGTGATAACGCCCAGGCAGTCGTCATCATAATTGGCATCCATCATCACCTTGGTGATTTCCCGCTCGGTCTTTGCCGTCACCTTATAGACGACCTCACCAGGCAGCAGGCCGGATGCGTTCATCTTCTCTGCCATCTCAGCGGCACGGCCTGCCACGGTCTCCAGAACCTCGGGACCATACAGGAACTGACTGCCTACTACGAACCAAAACTGTTTTGCCATGATAAATTTCCTCCTTTTTGGGGGACGCACTGCACTTTGAAAGACGGTGCGCCATCAGCGGGCGGTGAGGGCGCTTAGAACGGACGGTTGAGCCTTCGTCCGTTTGCGCTCCTCAGCGCTTTTTCTTCCTCCTCTGCCGCCCTTATCACAGGAACGCTGAGGAGACACTTTTTTTCAGGGTAAAAATGTCAAATTGCCTCCACAGCGGCACGCTCAATGGCAAGCCCTGCGGAATACTTGGCAATAAATGCTTCAAAACCCGCTCGTTCCTCGTCCTTGGGAGCCAAGGTGATGACCTTTTGACCGGCAAAGACACGGTTTTCCAGATAAGCTTCCAGCGTTTCACCCTCGGCCTTCTCCACCAGGTAGGAAGCCAGCAGAGCCATGCCCCAGGCACCGCCCTCACCGGCGGTTTCCATGACGGAGATGGGGCAATTCAGAGCGGCGGCCAGGATGCTCTGACCAACCTCGGGGGTCTTGAAGTAACCGCCGTGACCGAAGAGCTTATCAATCTTAACGTTTTCCTTGGCCAGAATGTCGTTGCCCAGCTTCAAGGTGGCAATGGCAGAATAGAGCTGTGCCCGCATGAAGTTCTGGAAGGTCAGACGATCCTCGGGCTTACGCACCAGCATGGGACGACCCTCAGCGAAGCCGGTAACAGGCTCGCCAGAGAGGTAATTATACAGCAGCAGGCCGCCGCAGTCCTTTTCCCCCTCAGCGGCTGCGTGAAACATAGCGGTGTAGAGCTGGTTCATGTCAGGCTGCACACCCAGAGCAGCAAGCAGACCCTGAAAGACAGAAGCCCAAGCGTTGATTTCGTTGGTGCAGTTGTTGCAGTGAACCATGGCGACCGGCTTACCGGTGGGCGTTGTCACCATGTCGATCTCCTCATAAACGTGGTTCATGAGCTGTTCCAGAACGACCATGGAGAAGGTGGAGGTACCAGCGGAAACGTTGCCGGTGCGGACAGCGACGGAATTGGTGGCAGTCATACCGGTGCCAGCGTCGCCCTCGGGAGGAGCCACGGGGATGCCCGGCTTGAGATGGCCGGTGGGGTCGATGAGCAGAGCGCCGGCCTCGGTCAGCACGCCTGCGGGTTCACCGGCAACCAGAACCTTGGGCAGAACGTCCCAGATATAGCCCTGCCAGCCGTGAGCGGCAGCGATGAGCTGGAACTTGTCCAACATGGACTGATTATAATCGTTGATGTTGCTGTCCACGGGGAACATACCGGAGGCTTCACCGATACCAATCACCTTTTCGCCGGTGAGTTGCCAATGGACATAGCCCTCCAGGGTGGTAAGAAAGTCGATGTCATTGATGTGGCTCTCTCGGTTGAGGATTGCCTGATAGAGATGGGCGATGGACCAGCGCTGAGGAATATTGAAGTTGAGCAAACGAGACAGCTCTGCGGAGGCTTGGCCGGTGATGGTGTTGCGCCAGGTGCGGAAGGGGGTCAGCAGAGTGCCTTTCTTATCGAAGGGCAGATAACCGTGCATCATAGCGGAGATGCCCAAAGCGCCCACCGTGGTGAGGGTAACACCATATTTTTCCTGCACGTCCTTGACCAGAGCGGCATAGCAGGTCTGGAGACCCGTCCAGATTTCGTCCTGGTGATAGGTCCAGATGCCGTTCTCATAGCGGTTTTCCCAGCCAAAATCACCAGAGGCAATGGGGGCATG
This sequence comes from Oscillospiraceae bacterium, assembly GCA_024404315.1. GTDB lineage: Bacteria > Bacillota > Clostridia > Oscillospirales > Oscillospiraceae > Onthomonas. The sequence continues at coordinate 3,680 of JAKSQD010000029.1, read as the reverse complement.
ATCCGGGCCGATGAGAACGCCCTTGATTCGGGTGGAACCGAACTCAATACCCAGATAAGTCTGTCCGCTTTCAATGGCGGCTTTGATGGCAGCTTGTTCCATAAGTAACACCTTTCTTTCCTGTTTTGTAGTGGCTTTTCCCGGAATGGGGACAAGACCTGACTGCTCCAGGTCGAACAACAGGGAACCTATAGCTTGAGACCATTCCCCGTGATTCGCCTTTTCGTATGATTACATGATACCATATGATTCTTTTTTTGTGAAGTCTTTTGTGTAAAAATCCTGTTTTTTCCCTTGTAAACGCAAATTTTTACTTCATATTTAACAAAAGTGCCCCAATTTGTCTATACTCTCTGTATTTCACAAAAATTCATCCGCTCCCGCCCAGGCTCTCTGGCCAAGCACCGAAACTTCCCTCCCTGTTTTCTGTCGGAATTGCTCTATGCTTCCCTCTTTGTGCCAGCCACAAAAAACAAACAACAAATTCTCAAAAAATCAATACATATTTTATTTCAACCTCTTGCAAATTGCTTCTTTATTTGTTATACTTATCTGTGAAAATACGGTCAAATTTTATCAAAAAACCAACACAGCCTACCATCAGTCAGCAAAGTTTTATGTGTTTGGAGGTTGGAAATCGCCCCAAGGACAGAATCCTCTATCAAGAGGCGGTTCTTTTGATTGATTTTCTTCTTTTTATGTGTAAAACGGTTCTTTTTGCGTTAATTTAGCTGATGTGCGGTTTTGATTCGCAGCGATATCCTTTTCCCGCAAAAGCTTCTGTTCAAAAGAAATCGTCACCAAATTTGTATTGTGAGAAATTCAGAACAGACAAATATTTTGATTCTTCTTTCGATAATGAGGTGTTCCCCATGGCTATCAAATATGTTCAGCTTGCTTCGACCCTTCGCACGGACATTCGAGCAGGCATGTTCCAATCCACCGGCAAGCTTCCCACCGAAATGCAATTGTCGAATCAGTACAACGTCAGCCGTCAGACCGTCCGTCAGGCTCTGGCTCTGTTGGCGCAAGAGGGACTGATTGAAAAACGACAGGGCAGCGGTTCCCGGATTTTAGATTCCGCCGTGCAGATGTCCGGCAGCAATATTGCAATTGTGACCTCGTACATCAACGATTACATCTTCCCCGCTCTGCTGCAAAACGTGCAGTCCGAGCTGGATCGGTATCATTATTCCACCCTGGTCTACTCCACCGGCAACCAAATCAGCCGGGAGCGTGAAATCCTCAAAACCATTTTGGAACGTCCCGTTCGTGGTCTGCTGGTCGAGGGAGTAAAAACCGCCCTCCCCAACCCGAATTTGGATCTGTATGAGCGTATTCAGAAAATGGGGACACCCATTGTCTTTTTGCACGGCGCTTATCCCTCGCTGGACGCCGTTTGCATCAGCGACGACAACGAAAGCGGCGGCTATCAGGCCGTGGAATACCTGATGAGTAAAGGACATACCAAAATCGGCGGCATCTTTAAAAGTGACGACATTCAGGGACATCAGCGGTATTACGGCTTTTTGTCCGCATTGAGAGATGCAAACCTTCCCTTCCCTGACCGCCAGCTATTGTGGTATAACACTGTGGATCGTTACGCTCTGTTGGAGCTGGGGCAGCGAGAGTGGCTCCAGCACTTTGTGGAAACCACCTGCAAAGAAGTGACCGCACTGGTGTGCTACAATGACGAAATTGCCCATCCGCTCATCCAGCTGCTGCAATCTAACGGCATTCGTGTCCCGGAGGATATCGCCGTGGTCAGCTTTGATAACAGCTATTACAGTGATATGGGCTCTGTTCATATCACCTCTTACGCCCACAACCCCGGGCATCTGGGTCGCCTGGCCGCTCAGTCGCTGGTCAACCTGATTCATAACCGCCCCGCCCAGTCTCAGACGGTTCCTTGGCATCTCATTGAGAAGCAAAGTTCTTAAACGCATGAGCGCCCAGTTTGCAGGCTCGGTTTGTGCAATTTTCACATTTCATTCTACTTTTTTCTCTTTTTATTTGGTTTTATTTTCGTTATTTTCCCCTTGCTTTTTTTTCGCCGCATAGTATAATATTCATTGTTCCGAGGTTGACCGGAACACGAGCAGAATATTATCCGGGTGTGGCGAAGTTTGGTATCGCGCTTGAATGGGGTTCAAGAGGCCTTGAGTTCGAATCTCAACACTCGGACCATGAAACCGCTGGTTTCTTGTGAAGTCGGCGGTTTCATTCTGTTTTTGTTTTGGTTGCCTTGCGACACAATAGAATGGTATCCGGGTGTGGCGAAGTTTGGTATCGCGCTTGAATGGGGTTCAAGAGGCCTTGAGTTCGAATCTCAACACTCGGACCACGAAACCGCTGATTTCTTGGGGAGTCAGCGGTTTTTTCTAACTTTTGGACGAGATTGATTTTTCTTGACCACAGTTTGACCACAATTGGAAGTAAAATGTTTGGCGGATGAGTTCGGATAGCTGGCTCACCCGCCTGTTCTATTTTTGTGATAAACTGCTGCGCTAAGGCTGACCACATTCTGACCACAGTTTTGGTGGTCACTTCATTGTCAGAGCTGTATGGAAAACGCCGTCATTAAGCGATGTCGAACAGGGTTCCAAGTTTTTCTATGGCATTGTCCTTGATTTCCTTCTGGACGTGAAGGTACTTTTCCGTCATTTGGGTGTCTGCGTGTCCCACGAGGCTCTGGATGGTCTCCATATCAACGCCGTGGGCTTGCAGCTGGCTGACGTAGGTGTGACGGCATGCGTGAGGGGTAAACACTCGGACGCCCTCCACCTTTTCCAGAGCGGCTTTGAAGTCTTTACGGAAGCTGCTGGGGTTCACCGTGCGCTCCGGCACTCTGGGGCTTTCCCAGATGTACTTGCCGTCCTTGCTGTAACTCCTCAGAGCCATCAGATAGGGGCGAATCTTCTTCGGTACGGGAATATCCCTCATGCTGTCACGGCTCTTTGTGGTGCCGACATAGGGCACGCCACTCTCCATCTTGACCGCCTGACGGACGTAGATCATAGAGCCGTCGGGTTCGATGTGCTGAGGTTCCAGAGCCAGAAGTTCTTGACCTCGCAGACCCGTTCCCAGCATCACACGGATAGAAAGTCCGATGCGGTCATAGGGCAGATGCTTCATCAAGAGCTGCACTTCCTCCACCGTGAAGGATTCCTTCTTCTTAGTGGGACCGTCGTTCTTCATTTTCTCAGCGAAACGGACGGGATTTTTTCTAATGAAATCGTTTGCCTCCGCCTTGTTCAGAATTTGAAACAGCAGACCTCGCAGCTTTGCGATGTAAGAGCTGGACAGTCCATCGTCCTTCATTTGCTGCAAATACTGCTCAACGTGCATGGTCTTGATGGTTTTCAGCTTCATTTTGCCGAAATGCTCAATCAATTTTCTGAGCGTATAACGGTAGCCCTCCTGTGTGGAACGTTCCAGCCGTTTCTTGTAGTCCTCAAACCAGATGGTCGCCCACTGCTCGAAGGTCATGTCCTCCGTGACCAGACCGTCCTCCATTTCCTTGTTGAAGGCTTTCAGTTTTTCTTTGACTTCCTTTTGCGTTTTGCCATAAAAACACTTGAATTTGGGCTTTCCATCGGCTTGGAAACCAGTTTGGGCCCGCGCCTGGCTTGTGTCAAGCATAAACAAACATTTTTTTGAGAAAAAATCGCAACCAATCC
>JAKSQD010000028.1 GCA_024404315.1 Oscillospiraceae bacterium | reverse complement strand
TGTATTTTCCTCAGAAAAGAGTCCGATTCATCGCCATTAACAACAATGTGGACAGTAATGTTCAGGGAAGTGACGATTTTGCACCGTTTTTGAACATTATGAACGAACACATTTTGAAGGAAACCTCCCGCAAAATCAAAGCTGTCCTTCAAATGAAGGGCAAGGAGGGCAAGCACATTTGTGGAACGCCCGTATACGGCTATAAAATCGACCCGGAGGACAAGGAACACTGGATTATCGACGAAGAAGCCGCCGCTGTGGTTCGCCGTATCTATCAGCTCTGCATTGAGGGCAACGGTCCGTTCCAGATTGCCGGAATCCTCACGGATGCTCAGATCGAAACCCCCGGCTACTATCTTGCAAAGCAAGGCTTGGGAAACCATCAAAGCCGACTGGACGTTATGCAGCCCTACGCATGGAGCATGGGAACGATCATCACCATCCTCGCAAGACCGGAGTACATGGGTCATACCGTCAGCTTTCGGTATAAAAATGAATCCTACAAGTCGAAGAAATCCACGAAAACAGACCCTCCTGAATGGGTCATTACTGAGAACACGCAGGAGCCTATTGTGGACGCTGAAACGTGGAATCTTGTTCAAAAGCTCCGCCAGACCGTCCGCAGGACAGACAATATCGGCACAGCAAACCCCTTTACGGGTCTGGTCTACTGTGCCGATTGCGGAGCGAAAATGAGAAACCATCGCAGGCGTGGAAAGCCCTTGAAATCCGACCCCACAAAGCTGGGAGCGGGAGATGACAGCTACATCTGTACCACCCATGATAATGCCTCAAACCGTCACAGCAAAACCTGTTCCGCTCACCGTATCCACACCAATAATCTGCGTGGCATCGTTTTAGAGGTCATTTGTGCGGCAAGTCAGACCGCCGTGGCGGATGAAGAAGCGTTTCGTGCCAGAATCATGGCAGAAAGCCAGCACAGCCAGCACGAAAACGCCAAAGCCCTTAAAAAGAAGCTGAAACAGGACAAAAAACGCTGTTCTGAATTGGATTCGCTGATTGAAGGTCTGTTTGAAGCCAACTTCAACGGTAAAATCTCTGACAAACGGTTTAAAATGTTGTCGGAGAAATACGAAGCGGAACAGGCAGAATTGGAGGAATCCATCGCTCATGCTGAAAGTGAGCTGGTAAAGTTTCAGGATGATATCGCCAATGTGTACAGGTTTCTTGAGCTTGCCAAGCGGTACACCGACTTCACCGAGCTGACCACTCCCATGCTGAATCAGTTTGTGGACAGGATTCTTGTCCATGAAGCGGAGAAGGTGGACGGAGAGCGGACGCAGGAGGTGGAAGTCTACCTCAACTACATCGGGCGGTTTGATTTGCCCGAAAAGGAGCTGTCCGCCGAGGAGCTTGCCCAGCTTGAAAAGGACAGGAAACGCAGAGCGGATTCCCGTGAGCGGTGCAAACGCTATCGGGAGCGGCAGAGGGCGAAGAAAAACGCCGATACTGTTGCCTAAAAGAGAACATCAGTACATGAGGACGGTTTGCTTTGGCGGATCGTCCTTTTTAATGGTGTGACAAACTGGGATTTGTCTATTTCTTTCCAATCTTCATTAACTCTATTCTGTAACAGATATGAATCATTTTTGTGTACTAAACATAGCACTGTCAACTCAACATTCTCTGTACGAATATCACTTAACTCCACAACTTCTTTTTTATTTTAATCGAGCAATTCCTTCGAAGATGATTGCACCCGAAACAGCACCTAATATCATAGGACCTGTTGATTGCTTTGATGCAAATATCCAAATAAAACTACCAATCAGACACATAATTCCAATAATCAATAGCGTATATTTTCTCACTTTGTTACCTCCTCTGCAACTTCTAATTTATCTATCTTGAAAGGAACAATTTCTATGTCTAATTCTATCACTAATTCCACCGAAGTCAAGCAGGAAGTCGAAATTCCTGCAAAGAAGTCCGAGAATGAACTGATTGTTCTCGGCATCGACCACGGCTACGGCAACATGAAAACTGCCCACTGCTGTTTCCCCGCCGCCGTGACCAGCTACGAGCAGGAGCCTGTTTTCAAGGACAATCTGCTGGTCTACAACGGCAAGTATTACCGCATCGGGGACGGACACCGTGAGTTTACCCCCGAAAAGATTATGAACGAGGACTATTACATCCTCACCCTTGCGGCAATGGCACAGGAGATGATGAAGCGAAAGCTGACCTCCGGCAAGGTGCATATCGCCGCAGGACTGCCCCTCACTTGGGTCACGGAGCAGAAGGAACGGTTCAGAGCCTACCTCTTGCAGAATGACAGCGTGACCTTCACCTTCAACGGCACTGAGTACAGCTTTGAGATTGTGGGAGCGGACATCTACCCGCAGGGCTTCTCCGCTATCGCCCCGAAGCTGAAATCCTTCAAGGGGACGAATCTCCTTGTGGACATCGGCAACGGGACGCTCAGTGCCATGTATATCAACAACGGCAAGCCGCAGGACGATAAGAAGTTCACAGAGAAATTCGGAACGTATCAGTGTGTTATGGCTGTGCGTGAAGCCATCAACGCCAAGTTTGGTATCACCGTGGAGGATTCCACCATTGAGGAGGTCATTCGCACCGGCTCTGCCGATATTGCCGACAGGTATTTGCAGGTCATTCGTGACGCTGCCAGCAAGTACACCGAGGGCATCTTCCGCCGCCTGCGTGAGCATGAGTACAATCCCGAACTCATGAAGCTGTATGTGGTCGGCGGCGGGAGCTGCATGGTGAAGCACTTCGGCAACGTGGACGAGAGCCGAGTGACCGTCAATACCGATGTGTGTGCCACCGTCAAGGGCTACGAATGGATGACCAAGCAGCGGTTGAAAAGGGCGGGTGTCATTCAATGAGCAAGCAGGAGCGTGAGATCGTCAATACCAACATCCGCTTTGTTCTCAGCAAAGAGGAGCATCGACGGGCGTATGAGCTTCTGAGCCGCATTGACCGCAGGAAGTACAAGTCTTATACCGAGGCTGTTGTGGCTGCGGTCAATGCTTTCTTTGGTCGGCAGGAACAGCTTGCCGCTAACCCCTATCTGGAAACCCGTGAGAAAGAGGACGCATTTCTTCAAAGGTTACTGGACACGGTTCATACCAGCGTGACAACTGCTATCCCGACGGTCATGGTCGGGAGCCTTATGAACATGGTGCAGACTCCGAGCGTGGCACAGGCTCCCGCCCTTCCATCCGAAGACGAGGAAGAAGAAGCGGACGAGGAATCCATTTCCGACGCACTGAGCTTTGTGGACAGCTTTTGACAGAAAAACGAGCTGAATCACTGTTAGCAGAAAACTACCCCGTTTTAGCAGTCCACAGCGGAAATTTAACAGAATATCGGGCGGAATTGACAGTGAGAGGGAAAAAGCCGATTTTCCCCGCTGTCAATTTCCGCATTTTTGACAGTGTTCCACTGTCACTATTTTGAGCAACAACGTATCTTTTTTGGAAAGTGAGAACATTTTGAGCGAAATTCACGAAACAGCGAAGTACACCGAGCTGGAACAGGCACAGCACCGTTTAGAAGCACAACAGGCACGAAATCGGGTCAAAGAGCGGAAAGCGAGAACACGGGGACTGATTCAGCGTGGTGCAATTTTGGAGAAGTGCTATCCTCCGGCAAAGTGGATGGATAACGAAACGCTGGAAAGAAACCTTCTGCTAATTTTCAATAAATACTGATTATTTACGCATTTGTCGAAAACGGGAGGGAGATGCTGACGGGAGCTTTTTCCGAATGGCGCACTTACTCACTACCTCGTCGCCGCAAACTCCACATCCCTCACCCTGCCGCTTTGCGTCAGGTTTCGTCCGTTCCGTTGCGGCTCCTCTCCCCAAAAAGTCTTTGAGGACTTTTCGGGGTCCCCTGAGGCAGTGGTATTGCCTACGGCAACCGTGCGCTCCTGCCGAGGGCTTGGCGCAGCTCACAAAGCTGCTTGTTAGCGTGTTTTGCCGAAAATCTCTCCCAGAGATATTTCACCAAAAACGCAGAGTGCCGACACGAGGTCGGCACAGGTTTGGACGGCTCACCGCCGTCCACTTCTTTTTTGAGAAAAAAGAAGCAAAAAATTTGCGGTCTGGCAAGCAGACCGAGAAAGGACGGATAATGATTGGCAGATTATCATTTTTCTGCATCGGTGATTAGCCGAACAGATGGACGCTCCTCTGTTGCTGCTGCCGCATACCGAAGCGGAGAGCGTCTTTATAACGACTACGACGGACTGACCCATGACTACACGAAGAAGCGGGGTGTTGTTCACACGGAAATTCTTCTGCCGCCCAATGCTCCCGCTGAATGGAAGGACAGGCAGACCCTTTGGAACGCCGTGGAAGCCAGCGAGAAAAGCAAGGACAGCCGACTGGCGAGAGAGTTTAATGCAGCTCTGCCTGTTGAATTGACCTTGGAAGAATGGATTCCCATGCTTCAAGACTTCATTCAAAAGAATTTTGTGGATTTAGGTATGCAAAGATTCACGATGAATCCGAGCAGTTCCAAAAAGAAAAAACTGACATTCCTGCTGAACTTCGGGAAGAAGTCCGGCAGGAACGCAGCTACTTACGGCAGGAGCATCGTTATGATTTGCTCCATGAGTTGCAAAATGACCGCAAACACTATGCCTATGAACGATACGAACAGGCAGAGCGGTCAGTCGATAAGGCTTTGCATGACGATGTGATTATCCCTGAGAAACGTCCAGAAGTGATTGAGCAGGAACAGCGGAAAGTAGAAGAACAGCAGAAGCGGCATAAGAAAAACGAAGTCGAATTGTAAGCAGGAAGAAAATCAAACCGCTTAAAATTTCTGCTTTCTGACTTGTTTAATTGCAGTGACATAAATTTGTTTTTTATTTACCGCATCAAAAATGACATAATTGCTTCTGCTACACCGCTGTTATCGCAGTTAGCAACCATTGTGGAAAAACGACTGCGAATTTCAACTCTTGCGTTGGCTACCAATACAGGAAGACCTGCTTTCTCTAACGCTCCCAAGTCATTAAAGCTGTCACCTACCATAATAACTTGCTCCATAGGAATGTCCAAATAATCACAAAGAAATGATAGTCCAACACTCTTATCTATGCCGAGAGGAGAAATCTCAATTCCAGTCTCTTCCGCAAATGCCATAGTGACAGGAAGCTGGGACAATGCTGATGCTGTTTTGTCACGCCCGGATATTGTTGAATGATAGAGGCATATTTTATCCATTTTCCAGTTTTGCTCCGCACAATAAGTGAAAACATCTTCAACGTGTCGTGCCAGTGTTTCAAAAAAATCCTGATACTGTGAAAGGTGATAATATTCGAGCCGCTGCAAGGCTTGTACAGGTATCGTTCCTTGGTCTTTTATAACCGCCTGTATCAGAATATCTCGTCCCTTTGCGTACTCCAGAATGCACTTAGCAATCATTGGGTCAAAGGAACAGCGATTCATCCCTATATTCTCCCAAAAGTCGTAAACACAGGCACCGCTTTCCGTTACGGCGTAGCGCATTTCCGGGAACTGTTCTATATAGGGACGAAGCTCGGCAGCACAGCGCCCGCTGCAAAATACAACTTGTTTTCCTTTGGAAAATGCGAAGCGGATGGATTCCCGGTTTTTGTGTGATATTTCATGATTCTTATTTAAAAGAGTGCCATCCATATCGGTGGCGAGAAGCTGATAGTGAATCACAGAGAACACTTCCTTTGAGTAGAAAAGTGGCAGACAGCACCTTTTACAGCACTGCCTGCCAAGGAGGGAGATGGAAAAATGAGCGTTTGGAATATTAACCCTTTACATCAAGCAGGTCCTGACCAGCTTTCACAGTGCCAGTGACCAGCGGCTTGATAGACTTATAGTCATCGGTGTTGCACACGATCATGGGAGTGGTCAGCAGATAACCGGCTGCACGAATGGCATCCATGTCAAAGGAAATGAGCAGATCACCCTTCTTCACTTCCTGACCGGCTTCCACATGAGCCTTAAAGAACTTGCCGCCCAGACGAACGGTGTCAATACCGATGTGCATCAGCAGCTCCAAATCATCGTCTGTGACCATTCCGATTGCGTGCTTGGTTTCAAAGACATTGGCAATGGTGCCGTCGATAGGAGCATACAGCTTGCCCTCAGAGGGTTCAATGGCAACACCGTCACCCAGAGCACAGGAGGCAAAGGCTTCATCCTTGACCTCGGTCATCAGCAGCATCGTGCCGTTCATGTGAGCACCCAACACAGCATCAGCCATCTTGGGAGCTGCAACGATTTCCTCAGTGGGAGCGGTGGTAGGAGCATCCATGAACAGAGACTGGTCAATGGCACCGGAGCGAACCTTCTCAACAAACTCCTCGAAGTTGGACTTCACGATGGTGACAGAGGGACCATAAATGACCTGAATACCTGCGCCCTTGACCACAACGCCGGAAGCGCCGGTGGACTTGAGAATGCCCTGATCAACCTTTGAGCTGTCAACGAGGGTCAGACGGAGACGGGTAGCGCAGCAGTCGATGTCAACCAGATTATCAACACCACCCACGCCCTTAAGGATAGCGGCGGACTTCTGGTCAATGTCACCAGCCAGAGCAGCCTTGCCGCCGGCAACACCAACGCCGGTAGCCTTGCGGTACTCCTCCTTAGAGATCAGCTTAGCAGTTTCGCCATCGGCCTCTCTACCGGGAGTCTTGAGGTCCCACTTGAGGATGAAGAAGCGGAAGACGAGGAAGTACATGATGAAGTAGACAACGAGAACGGGAAGCAGCATCATCCAGTTGGATTTTGCCTGACCGGGGAGAACACCGTAGAGAATAAAGTCGATGAAGCCATCGGAGAAGGTCGTGCCGATGCAGATGCCGAGAATGTGGCAGACGGTAAACGCCAGACCAGCCATCACAACATGAATACCAAACAGAGCGGGAGCAAGGAACAGGAAGGTGAACTCGATGGGCTCGGTAACACCGGTGAGGAAAGAGGTCAGTGCCACGGAGAAGAGCAGAGAACCGACTTCCTTCTTCTTCTCAGGACGTGCGCAGGCATACATAGCCAGAGCAGCACCGGGCAGACCGCCCATCATGAAGGGATACTTACCGGTCAGGAAACGGCAGGCATCAATGGAGAAGTGGGTGGTGGAGGGAGATGCCAGCTCAGCAAAGAAGATGTTCTGAGCACCCATGACATTGACACCATCAATGACAGCGGAGCCGCCAACGCCGGTCTGCCAGAAGGGCATATAGAAGATATGGTGCAGACCGAAGGGAATCAGCGCACGCTCAATGCAGCCATAAATGAAGGTGCCGAAGTAGCCGGAGGCCTGAACGATACCGCCCAGAGCGAAGATGCCGTTCTGGATGATGGGCCAGACGATGTAGAGGATCGCACCGGTGATGATGGCAAACACCATACTCACAATGGGTACGAAACGAGTACCGGCGAAGAAGGACAGTGCATCGGGCAGGCTGGTCTTATAAAACTTGTTGCACAGAACAGCAGCGATGACACCGGCGATGATGCCGCCGAACACGCCCATCTGGAGAGTCTGGATGCCCAGCATGGAAGCGATAGCACCCTCTTTGACATTCTCGGAGATGACACCGTCCACAATGGAGCCGTCAAGGGTCAGAAGGGTGTTAATCGTGACCAGCATGACCACATAGAAGATACCGGCAGAGAGGACTGCTACGCCCTTCTCCTTCTTTGCCATACCCAAAGCAACAGCAAGAGCGAAAATGAGTGCCAGATTGCCAAAGATAGCGTTACCGGCGTTGGAAAGCATCAGCATGAAGCTGTAGAGGAAGGTACCGGGATGGAGGATTGCGGTGAGGCCATAGGTTGCGATGGTGGTTTCATTGGTGAAGGAGCTGCCAATGCCCAACAGGATACCTGCAAAGGGAAGGACAGCAATGGGAAGGAACAGGGATTTGCCGATTTGCTGCAATGCCGCAAACAGCTCGCCGCCGCCTTTCTTTTCTTTCATAGGGATTTCTCCTTTCTGATGTAAAAATAGGTTTATCAAAACTCCGTCTGCCCGGGCCCTGACAGAACGTCATTCTAAACAAATGAGGGTCAATCCTTTGTATTCAGTCTCTTTAAGTGAATGGTGATGTATATTTTCTCTTCGTCAGAGACGCACATATCATAATTGGTCTCGATATAGGAGGCAATGCGGACAGCACACTGATAATGCTCCCGACAGTTACGCTTAATCAGCTCACGGAACATTACATCCGATTCGTCCATCTTGTCCTCTAAGGTTTTTCCCTGATAAAGGCGTTGCGCCAGATAACGGAGATGGATGATAAAACGGCTGAAATCAAGAGAATTTCTGTCGAATTTCATTTGATAATAAAATTCAGTCACTCGGACGCAGCCATCCAGCAGCTTGGTCATGTCGTGCATCTGGCTCATGCTGGTGTTCAGTTCGGCATTGACGATATGTAGGGCAATAAAGGACGCTTCGTCGGGGTGCAGCTTGATCTGATATTCCGCTTCAATGGCATTCAGGCATTTTTGTCCCAGCTGGCATTCCTTGGGATAGTAGCACATGATAGAGCTTGCCAAAGGATTGGAAAACGCAATCCCTTTTTCCATTCTTTGAATAGCAAAGCTGATATGGTCAGCAAGAGTGATGATAAGGGATTCGTTTAAAGGCTGAGTAATCTCTGACTTAATCAGAGTGACAAGACGCTGTGTCAACTCTAAATGCTCAATGGGAATCTGTTCTACCAGCTCACGCAGCTTTTTTTGGTCAGTTTTTTCTTCCATGCGGTAAATCTTCTGAATCTGCGACTCGTCAATAAACTCACCGGTTTTTCTCTTGAAGCCTAAGCCTCGTCCTGTAACGATCATCTCGTTGCCAACTTCGTCAATGGCACAGAGGATATTGTTATTGATGACTTTTTTGATTCGCATAAGATTCACCCCCCGACAAAAGGATAAAAAAAGAACCAGCCCTATCCAAACCACACAAAGAAAGGAGGATATTTACAAAAATACCGAGCAAAACTTTGAAACATAGGATAGAGTTGGTTAAGCCCGCACGACCGGTAACATTCCAACATCTTTAATAGATATAATATACAATTATCATACAAATGTCAAGATGGTTATTCATTTTCGGAAAAGTGACTAATTAACCGTATATGTATTTTATAAGAAGTAAACAAAAATAAAAAACCATAAATTGAATGAAGATTCTTTGACGGTTTCCCCCGTTTCAAGCACAGAAGAAGCAGCATAAGGAAAATGCCACAGCTGTAAGTAATCTATGGAATGGAGCTGCTGTTTGAGTAATTGGGCAGTGTTTTCTTCCCTTTTGCGACAGAAAAATCACGAATGTTTCGGAAACTCAAATAAAAAATAACTTGACAAAATGAGATGATTGGGGTATTATATCATCAAGTAAAAAGTGAACTTCGGGGCAGGGTGAGATTCCCTACCGGTGGTATAGCCCACGAGCCTTACAGCATGATTCGGTGAGATTCCGAAGCCGACAGTATAGTCTGGATGAAAGAAGTTTTATTGCACAGTATCTTTGTGTTTATTTTGCTCTGAAATGTTATTGGCGTTTCAGAGTTTTCTTTTTTCACAAAGCAGGTGTCGTTCTATTTTGCCCTCGGATATATTCTGAGGGCTTTTTTCTTTGAGGAATGAGCTATGACCGATTTGAAATACATGAAAAGAGCCATTGAACTGGCAAAAAAGGGAGTTGGATGGGTAAATCCCAATCCGATGGTAGGCGCTGTCATCGTAAAAGATGATAAGATTATCGCTGAGGGCTGGCATCACTGCTATGGCGAGTTTCATGCCGAGCGGGATGCCCTGAGCCGCTGTACGGAGTCACCCGACGGAGCGACGATGTATGTCACGTTAGAACCGTGTTGTCACCACGGTAAACAGCCGCCCTGTACCGATGCCATTCTTGAAGCCGGTATCGTGCGTGTGGTGATTGGGTCCGGCGACCCTAACCCGTTGGTTGCGGGAAAGGGATTGGATATTCTCCGTTCCCACGGCATCGCCGTCACGGAACACGTTTTGGAGGAGGAATGCCTTGCGCTGAACCGTTCCTTCTTCCATTACATCCAGACCAAACGCCCCTATGTCACCATGAAGTATGCTATGACCATGGACGGAAAGATTGCCTGCCATACGGGAGCCTCCAAATGGGTAACAGGTGAAGACGCTCGGAGCCATGTTCAGACCCTGCGACACCGTCACACGGGCATTATGGTTGGCATTGGTACCGTTTTAGCGGACGACCCCATGCTGAATTGCCGCATGGAGGGTGGACGAAACCCCATCCGCATTGTCTGCGATACTCAGCTGAGAACGCCCCTTTCTGCTCAATTGGTACAGACAGCAAAGGAGATTCCAACCATCATAGCCACCAGCGTTACTGAGACGGCACAGCACCGGTCTTATCTGGAATGCGGCTGTCAGATTATCACCATTTCCAAGAAGAACGGACATTTAAATCTGAATCTGCTCATGGAAGAGCTGGGACAGCGTGGAATCGACAGCATCCTCTTAGAAGGAGGCAGTCATCTGAACTGGTCAGCATTGGAAGCAGGCATCGTCCGTGAAGTAAAAGCCTACTTTGCCCCGAAGCTCTTCGGCGGAGCGTTAGCAAAATCCCCTGTGGAGGGAATGGGTGTCTCTAACCCAAGTGAATGCTTTATATTAAAGAACTTAAAGATTACCCCATTGGGTGAAGATATTCTCATAGAAAGCGAGGTCTCCTATGTTCACGGGAATCGTTGAAGAGGTCGGCATCATCGAGCGTATTCAAAAGGGAAGCGCCTCAGTCGTTTTGACTATTCGGGCAAAGGGCGTTTTGGAAGATTTGAAAATCGGAGACAGCGTTGCGGTGAACGGAATCTGTCTGACCGCAACCAGTGTCACATCATCTGGCTTTACTGCTGACGTTATGCACGAATCATTGAACCGCTCCTCTCTCGCAACGCTGAAAATAGGGAGCCGGGTCAATCTGGAACGTGCCATGGCCGCTAACGGACGCTTTGGCGGTCATATCGTATCGGGTCATGTGGACGGAACAGGACGTATCATATCCGTCACCAAGGACGACAACGCCATCTGGTATACCGTTTCCACATCCCACAATATCATAAGGTATATTGTTGAAAAAGGTTCTATTACCATCGACGGCATCAGCCTGACCGTTGCGAAGGTAACAAACGCATCCTTTTCCATCTCAGCCATTCCTCACACCGTTCAGACCACCATCCTGCGGGATAAAAAGCCCGGTGATGTGGTGAATCTTGAAAATGACATCATCGGTAAATACATTGAAAAGCTGCTGATTCCTCAAAATCAAAAGAGCAGTAAAATTGATGCCAGATTTCTGATGAAACACGGCTTCTAAAGGAGAATCCATATGAAATTCAACACTATCGAAGAAGCATTGCAGCGCTTGAGGGAAGGAGGTATCATTCTCGTCACAGATGACGCTGACCGTGAAAACGAGGGCGATTTCATTTGCGCCGCCGAGTTTGCCACCACTCAGAATATCAATTTCATGGCAACCCATGGCAAGGGTCTCATTTGTATGCCCATGTCGGAGGAATACATTAAAAAACTCCGTTTTCCCCAGATGGTCAGCCAGAACACCGATAACCACGAGACCGCCTTCACTGTCTCTATTGACCATGTGGATACCACCACCGGCATTTCTGCTGCGGAACGCTCTATTACCGCCATGAAGGTAGTGGCGGACAGCGCAAAGGCGGAGGACTTCCGCCGTCCCGGTCATATGTTCCCTCTGCTTGCAAAGAAAAATGGCGTATTGGAGCGCAACGGACACACAGAGGCCACTGTGGATTTGTGCCGCCTCGCTGGTCTGAAATCCTGTGGTCTGTGCTGTGAAATCATGCGGGAGGACGGAACCATGATGCGAACCGCTGAGCTTTGGGAGCTGGCAAAAAAGTGGAGCATTCCTTTTATCACAATCAGCGACCTGCAAAAGTACCGCAAGGAGAAGGAAAAGCTGGTGGAGCGGGTCACTGTTACCAAGATGCCTACCAAATACGGTATGTTTACCGCCTACGGCTATGTGAATCAGCTCAACGGAGAGCATCATGTGGCACTGGTCAAGGGTGAGTTGGGAGATGGTGAAAATGTTCTTTGCCGTGTCCACTCGGAGTGTCTGACGGGTGACACCTTCGGCTCTCTGCGCTGTGACTGCGGAGAGCAGTTTGCCGCCGCCATGAGACGCATTGAGCGGGAGGGCAGAGGCATTCTGTTGTATATGCGTCAGGAGGGCAGAGGTATCGGACTCATCAACAAACTCAGAGCCTACGAATTGCAGGAGCAGGGTATGGACACGCTGGAGGCAAATCTTGCGCTGGGCTTCGGCGGTGACGAGCGAGAGTACTATATCGGTGCTCAGATTCTGCGTGATCTGGGGGTCAGCACCCTGCACCTGTTGACCAATAATCCTGACAAGGTCTATCAGCTTGAGGAATACGGCATGAAGATTGTGAATCGTGTGCCAATCCAGATCAATCCCACTGCCCACGACCTTTTCTATCTGCACACCAAGCAGAAGCGAATGGGTCATATCCTTGAGCTTGAAGAAGAGTAAGCAATCAAATTTTTATTATTATCTATATAAAAGGAGTTATTATCATGAGAGTATTTGAAGGCAATTTTGTAAACAACGGCATGAAGGTTGGTATCGTTGTCTCCCGCTTCAATGATTTCATCACCTCTAAGCTGTTGTCCGGCGCTGAGGACGCACTGCTGCGCCACAACGTCAATCCTGATGACATCCATGTGGCATGGGTTCCCGGAGCCTTTGAGATTCCGCTCATTGCCTCCAAGATGGCAAAGAGCGGAAAGTATGATGCCGTTATCGCTCTGGGTGCCGTCATCCGTGGCTCTACCACCCATTATGATTATGTGTGCAGTGAGGTCTCCAAGGGCTGTGCCAACGTTTCCCTGAACAGCGATATCCCCGTCATGTTCGGTGTCCTGACTACGGAAAATATTGAGCAGGCCATCGAGCGGGCAGGCAGCAAAGCAGGCAACAAGGGCTCTGAATGTGCTGTGGGTGCCATTGAGATGGTCAATCTCATTCGTGAGCTGGAAGCTTAATGTCAAACCTTATTTTTGATTATGACGGTACGCTCCACGATTGCAGTGTAATCTACTGCCCTGCTTTCCGAAAGGCTTATGATACATTGGCGGAGCGGGGCTATGTAGAGGAGCGGAATTGGTCAGAGGAGGAAATCACTCCGTGGCTGGGCTATTCCGCCAAGGAGATGTGGGACAGCTTCGTCCCTGACTTGCCGCAGACTGAAAAGGACCGTTGCAGTCGGCTCATTGGAGATGAAATGCTCAGTCTTGTGCAGAGAGGCGAGGCAAAGCTTTATGCTGATGTTCCTGAGCTTTTAGACATCTTAAAGGCACAGGGACATACCTTGCTTTTTCTCAGTAACTGCAAAACAGCGTATCTGAATGCTCATAGGGAACAGTTTAAACTGGACCGGTGGTTTTCAAGGTATTACTGTACGGAACAATATGGATGGATTCCAAAAACAGATATATTTCCCGAGATCCAAAAGGACATCTCAGGGAAATATATCGTTATCGGGGATCGCTTCCACGATATAGAGGTTGCGGAGCGGTTCGGACTCTTTTCCATTGGCTGTACCTATGGATATGGAACAGCTGAGGAAATGAGCAAGGCCACGGTGACAGCAGACAGTCCATTGAAAATTTTCAGTCTCCTTCCGTCGGAGGAAATGGTCCTTCATAAATCTTAAAGCATCGCATTTTGTAGTATGATAGGAGCGTAAATTATAATATCATGTGATAAATACTATAAATATTGAAAAAGCTGTGCATTGGCTATATTTTGCCACTGCACAGCCTTTATTTATAAAATGATGATTCTCCCCCTTGACAAAACGACTCCCCGAGATTTTCCTGCAAGGTCTTGATGTCATCACCAGCCTGCAAGGACATAACTGCGTAGGTATGTCTCAGGTCGTGAAAGCGGAAGTCGGGCAACCCCATTTCCTCCATTACTTTCTTAAACTTGAAGTACACGGTCTGAACTGCCAGATGGTTTCCGTATTCATTGGTGAACACAAAACCCTTTGGATTGTCCCACGCATCTCCGAGAATCAACCGCTGCTCCATCTGCTGCGTTTGCAGCTTCAACAGACGAATGAGAATATCTCTGGCGGGAGTTAGAGTACGAGATTTATTATTCTTGGGCGAAATGAGAACATATTTGCCTGTACCATCTCTGAGCCGTTGAAGCTGCTTGGAAATAGTGATGGTGCCGTTGACGAAGTTGATGCTGTCCCATGTCAGCCCCAGCAGCTCACCCTGACGCATTCCGGTGAACAGTGCCACACGGAACAGGGTTTCAAACTCGTGACCCTCAATCTTTTTCAGGAATCGGGCAACATCGTCCTTGTCCATGGGATGAATCTCTGCTTTCTGCTTGCGGGGCAGCTTGGTATTGTCCGCCACGTTGAATTTGAGGTAGCCGATGCACACGGCATCCTGCAACGCCCTGTGGAGGACTCCATGGATATTATGAACCGTCTTGGCAGAGAGTCCGCCGTCTCCATCCTCACCCTCATAGAGTTCATTGGTGAACATCTGAATATGTACCGGAGTGAGAGCTTTCAGCCGAATCCGTCCCAGAGCGGGCTTGATATGGTTCCGAACCGTAGAGCAATAGGAATTGACCGTGCGAGGCTTCACATCCTTCAAAATGACCTTCCGCTGCCTCTCGGAGATTGAATCTGCGCTACGACAAGAATCGGTACGGGGTTTTCTGGTAGAATTCAGGGGCTGTATCGTTTTTTATTTACGCTGATACCTCGATGTGCGACAAAGAAAACGGCACATCTCCCGAAAAGTCCCATTCATATATTCCGCCTGACCCATTTACGGTGCGTCAAATCAGCATCTCTGTGAATATTGGTAGCGAACGATGGAGAGTGGTGTGCACGTTTGAACAAGCTCTCAGACGCAAAAAGGGCTGTCTTTTCCTCTTGGAGTGGGAGATTTGGGGGCGGAAAAATCCATGTGGCGTGGGTTATTGCAAGCATTGAATAGTGATAGCATAAATGCCCACTATTCCCAAAACTGCCCTTATCTTTTTTCTCTGGCAATGGAAAAAGAAAGTGCAGTTATCTTTGGGGAGACCCCAATCCCCTGTATACCAATGAGAAAGGAAGGACTATGGCAGGAAGAAAACCAAAGAATGACGCAAAGCGAATTGAGCAGCTGGCTGATTTGATTGCAGAGGAAGAACGTCTGGCAGAGGTACATCAGAAACGTGCCCAAGGATATAAAGAGGAACGGGCAAGACTGCTGGCTCAGTTTGTAGTGGGAGAGATGGAAGTACGGCACATGAATTATCCCGGAACGGAATCTCTGCTGATGCAGCTGATTCAGAATGAGCCAACGCCCAAACAGCTTGAAGCGGTAGAGGCTGCAAGCGAGGAAGGCAGAGAAGTTTCAGAACCGACTGAGGATAAAACGGTGCAGATGATCGTCCGGCTGCCGGAAAAGGAACGGGAGCAAATCCATCAGAACATGAAAATGGCACACTACGGCAATTTCAACAGCTATGCAAGAAAGCTGCTGTTGGATGGCTATCTGATTCTGTGGACGTCACCGGAGACAAAAGAACTGAAACGGGAGCTGGGAACAATCAACCGAAGTTTGAATCAGCTTGTGAGACGGGCGAACATGACCAGCAGCATTTACGCCGGTGATTTTCTGGATATGCTGAATCACTGGCAGCAGCTTCAGGATAAGGTAGTTCACTATTTGGATGAGATGAGCAGGAAAACCTATGGAAGACATTGAATTTCTCAACACAAGTATAGCTTTCCTATCAAAAAGTTATTTACTGTGTGACGAAACTGTGATGAAATAACTTTATCCACATAAGAGACAAGGCTTGCGTTTTTCTTTTCTGTTTTTGACAGACCGAAACGGGTATGTTATACTACCTTTGGAGAAAAGGAGGGATGCCGTATGCTTCGCATTGCAGTAGTAGAAGATGAGACAGCTTTCCAGGAACAGATGAAAACCTATCTGGAACGCTATGGAAAAGAAACAAACAAAGAAATAAAAGTTGATTTTTTCGGAACCGGAAAAGAATTTGAGGAAGGCTATCGACCGATTTATGATATTCTTCTGATGGATATCCAGATGCCGGGTGTGGACGGAATGACTGCGGCGGAGCATATTCGCAGGGTTGACAAGGATGTGGTCATCGTGTTCATCACCAATCTGGCACAATACGCCATCAAGGGCTATGAGGTAGGCGCACTGGATTATATCCTCAAGCCGGTTGCCTACGAAGTGTTCAAAATGAAGTTTGCCAGAGCGGTAGGACGCTGCGAAGCACGCTCCGGCGGTCAGGTCGTTCTGAACACCGGAAACGGTATGAAGCGAATCCGCACCAATCAGATCTATTTCGTAGAAGTGCAGAAGCATTTTCTTCATTACCACACCACAGAGGGGGAAATCGTGGTGCGTGGTACCATGCAGAATGCGGAAAAAATCCTCTCTGAGCACCATTTTGCCAAGTGTAACCACTGGTATCTGGTCAATCTCCTGCAAATTTCTGAGATCGGCAAAAGCAGCGTCATCGTGGCAGGGGTGGAGCTGGAAATCAGCCGACGCTCTCGCAGTGCCTTTCTGGAAGCGGCAGCCTCCTGTCTGGGAGGAACCATATGAGCTTCGGTATTTCATCGGTCTTTTACGGTGTGATAGCGGGCATTGTCCTCTGGGGCAGCAGTATGATCTTTCTGCGGCATCTGCCCAAGCGGAGGAGGTTTCCCGTTGCCGCCGTGGTCATGGCTGCTGCAGGCATGGTGATGGAGGAGAATCTCTTTTACATCCCTCATTCCAATCTCCGTGAACTGCTCATTCCCATTTTATGCTTTTTATATAGCTTTCTGGCGGGGACACTCTATACCAAGAGCCGATGGAGCGTTGTGCTGTATTTCAGCGGGTGGGCGGTGTTCGTCAATTCCGCTGCCTATGAGCTATGGCAGTTCCTCGCCTATGCTGTGGGCGGAATGGAACCTCTTTCGGGAGCTGCACCCATGCAGGTCACCTTTCTGTGGGGCACCATTGTGTTCGTCGCTTCCGTGGCCATCAGCTTGACCGCTCGTCTGTGGATGCCGGTCTACCGTACCGATCATGTTGGCCCCAGACAGGGAACCTCTGCTATCCTGCTTTATGTCATTTTCGTGGCGCTGACCATGGGCTTTTATGATAACGGCATCTTCAACCCAAGAGGGCTTTACGGTGTGGTGCTGGTCATGGCACAGGTCTACTGTGTGACGGTGCTGTATCTGCAGGCCAATCTCTTCCGCAAGAGTGCCCTACGTCAGGAGCTGGACACCATGAAGCTGCTTTGGAACCAGCAGAAGGCACAGTATGAGAAAGCAAGGGACAGCATTGCCATCATCAACCAGAAATGCCACGACCTCAAGCATCAGCTTGGCTCTATCCGCCATATGGAGAGCGGTGAGGAGCAGAAGCGGTATTTTGACGAGATTCAGGAGTCCGTAGATATTTATGATTCTATGGTCAACAGCGGCAACGACACCTTGAACACGATCTTGACGGAAAAAAGCCTGCGGTGTCGGGCAAACGGGATTTCCATCAACTGCGTGGCAGATGGTGCAAGACTGAACTTCATGAACCCCGTGGATATTTACACCGTTATGGGAAACGCTCTGGATAATGCGATCGAGGCAGTCGAACAGATTCAAAATCCTGAATGCAGAATTATTGACGTACTGATTTACGCCAGAGGCAATCTGCTGGTCATCACCGTCACCAATCCCTTGGAAGGGGAACGGACCTTTCAGGACGGCATCCCTCAGACCACCAAGGAACAGAGCGGTTATCATGGCTTCGGCGTACCAGGCATGAGAAACACGGTGAGAAGATACGGCGGAGAGCTGACCGCCAACGTGGAGAGCGGCTGCTTTGTGCTGAAGATTCTCCTCCCACTGGAAAGCAGCTGAATAATGCACAATGCACAGTTCACAATGCACAATGATACGATGTGCGTTGACTTTTTTAAACAAATAGACAAAGAGACGATTCGGAAGGTGACAAGCCAGACTTTCCGAGTCGTTTTTTTTGTCGAAAAGAGAAAAAGCAATCGCAGTCAATGCGCACGTTTTTATGTCGAGGACGAAAGGTTTTGTGATACCAATTCCGAATTCCAAATTCCGAATTCCCCTGACCACTTATGCCATAAAAACGACCACTTATGCCAAAGGTATTGCAAAAGAAAGAAAAAATAAGCTAAAATAACGCTACGAAAATGATACAATCTTGTTATAAATTACAAAGAGGAGTGAAGAATGTGAGAAAAGTCATCAATTTAAACCCTGAATGGGTGTTCACCGGACCGGATAAGACCAGAAAGGTCATCTCTGTGCCCCATACATGGAACAATATCGACGGTCAGGACGGCGGCAACGACTATTGGAGAGGCACCTGTACCTACGAAAAGACCTTTACCGCCCCCCAGTTTACCGCTGATGAGCTGGTTTATCTCCAGTTTCAGGGTGTCAACGCCAGTGCCAAGGTCGTTCTGAACGGTGAGACCGTCTGCACCCATGACGGCGGCTACTCCACCTTCCGTGTGAACATCACCGAGGTACTCAAGGAAGAAAACACCCTTGTGGTGGACGTTGACAACTCCCGCAACGACCGTGTCTATCCCCAGAAGGCAGACTTCACCTTCTACGGCGGCATTTATCGTGACGTTGACCTTGTGATTGTCAACAAGGCTCATTTTGATATGGACTACTACGGCGGCCCCGGCTTCCGCATCGTCCCCACCGTGGAGGGCAAGGACGGCAAGCTGACCGTGGAAAGCTATCCCATTGGCGGCGGCGATGTCACTGTGACGCTGGCTGACGCTGAGGGCAAAGTGGTGGCAACCGCTTCCGGCACCAATGCCACCATGAGCGTTCCCGCTGTTCATCTGTGGGACGGCGTGAAAGACCCCTATCTCTACACCGTGACTCTGACCCTTACCGTGGACGGTTTGGCTGTGGATGAGGTCTCCTGCAAGGCAGGCTTCCGCTTCTATCATGTTGACCCCCAGAAGGGCTTCTTCCTCAACGGTCGTCTCTATCCCCTCCGTGGTGTCTCCCGTCATCAGGACAGAAAGGGTCTGGGCAACGCCATCACAAAGGCTATGCACGACGAGGATATGGAGCTGATCTGTGAGATGGGCTGCAACACCGTCCGTCTGGCACACTATCAGCATGACCAGTATTTTTACGACCTCTGTGACAAAAAGGGCATGGTGGTCTGGGCAGAGATTCCTTATATCAGCTCCCACATGAACAACGGTCGAGCCGACACCATCAACCAGATGAAAGAGCTCATCACCCAGAACTACAACCACGCTTCCATTGTCTGCTGGGGCGTGTCGAATGAGATTACCATCCAGACCCCCGACAAGAAGGATATGCTGGACAACCATCATGTCCTCAACGACCTCTGTCACAAGATGGACCCCACCCGCTTCACCACCCTCGCCTGCTACGCCATGTGCGGCCCCTTCAACCCCGTGGCACACATCACCGACGTGGTCAGCTGGAACCTCTATCTGGGATGGTATGTCCCCGGCCTGTTCCTCAATGATTTGTGGGTGGATTTCTTCCACATGGTCTATCCCAAGCGTGCGCTGGGCTACTCCGAATACGGTGCCGAGGGTATGCCCAACCTCCACTCCTCCAAGCCCCGCCGTGGCGACCATACCGAGGAGTATCAGGCAGTCTATCACGAGTATCTGGCTCAGTTCATCGAAAAGCGTCCCTGGATGTGGGCAACTCATGTCTGGAATATGTTCGACTTCGCCGCTGACGCTCGTGACCAGGGCGGTGAACCCGGCATGAACCACAAGGGTCTCGTCACCTTCGACCGCAAGACCAAGAAAGACAGCTTCTATCTCTACAAGGCATATTGGAGCGATCGTCCCTTCGTCCACATCTGCTCCAAGCGTTACGAGGACAGACCCGAAAGCAGCATCATCGTCAAGGTCTACTCCAACCAGTCCGAGGTCTCCCTCTATGTGGACGGGAAGTGTGTGGGCACTCAGAAGGGCAGCAGAATTTTTACCTTCCCCATCACCCTCACCGGCGAGCACACCATTGAGGCGGTCTCCGGTTCTCTCAAGGACACTGCCACCTTCCGCAAGGTGGATACCCCCAATCCTGCTTACAAGCTCTCAGCCAAGAGCAGTAACAGCGCAAACTGGGTGTGATTCAATGAGGAATTAGGAGTTAGGAATGAGGAATGATGGTCTGAGATGACAGAGAACTCTCGTTACTAACGAAAATAGAGTGTAAATGCTCGGTTATCATAGGGGAGATAAGGAATTTGCGACTGAGAAAGAAAAACTGAGGACAATTAAGCAAAACAGCCATGTTTGATTGAAAAACGCAACTGTGAGTTTTGCTCTGCCTCAATTCCTCATTCCTCATTCCCCATCCCTCACTCCAAACTCAAAAAGGTTTTATTACTGTGTCCCATCGGGCAAAGCGGATACAGTGATGATAAAAAATTTATACAGGAGGAAAATGTATGAAGAAGAAACAACCCAAGGTCGTACTGTGGTCTGTGTTGTCTGTCATCTTTGTGATCCTTTTCGTGGCATCCATGGTGGCAAACTACTTCGCACAGCAGTACAGAACCACCATCAATGTCGCTCTGGGCACTTCCGATACCAAGGTTATCGGTTATGACGAGAACGAGATTGACTTCCCCAGCGACTTTGAGAACAATGATGCTCGTTGGGCTTACGAGAAGGAGCTGTGCGCTACGCTGGAAGCTGAGGGCGCAACCCTGCTCAAGAACGAGAACGGCGCACTGCCTCTGGCAGAGGGTGCAAAGGTCTCCCTCTTCGCCCGTGGCTCCGTTGATCTGATGTACGGCGGCACCGGCTCCGGCGGCGTTGATACCTCTGACGCTCCCACCCTCAAGGACGCTCTGACCGCTCAGGGTATCTCCATCAACGAGGATCTGTGGAAGTGGTACACCAGCGAGGAGATCGCAGGCAAGTACAGCCGCATCACCCCCGCTGCTATCTCCGACTTCCTGATGGCCAACACCCAGTATGCCGTCAACGAGGCTCCCTGGGCTGAGGTTGAGGCTGCTAACAGCGCATCCTTCGCTGAGTATGGCGACGCTGCCATCGTCGTGTTCTCCCGCTCCGGCGGCGAGGGCGCTGACCTGCCCGATGGCGAAGCTGACCTGTCTCTGGATGTCGCTTATCTGGAAAAGGACGGCTCCAAGACCGGCACCGTCAACTATGCTATGGGTCAGGATGAAGGCGGCGACTATCTGTCTCTGTCCAAGGAAGAGCGTGAGCTGCTGGCTGGTCTGAAGGAGCTGAAGGACGCTGGCACCTTCAAGTCCATCATCGTTCTGATGAACACCTCCAACGCTCTGGAGTGTGACTTCGTGAATCCCGAGATCTGCGGCGTGGACTACGGCATCGACTCCGTGATGTGGATCGGCGACGTGGGCCAGACCGGTGCCAACGGCGTGGGTCAGCTCCTCTCCGGTGCTGTCTCTCCCTCCGGCTCTCTGGTTGACACCTTCTGGTATGACAATATGCTCAACCCTGCTGTTGTCAACTTCTACACCGTCCCCTATCAGAACTATGACCAGTTCGGTCTGCTTCTGGAGGGTGCTGACGTTCAGGGTATGTACTCCGTCTATCAGGAGGGCATCTATCTGGGCTATCGTTACCCCGAGACCCGCTATGAGGACACCGTCATGGGCACTGCCAAGACCGGCAAGTTCGACTATGACAAGGCCGTCGCTTATCCCTTCGGTTTCGGCCTCTCCTACACCGACTTCGAGATTTCCAACTATCAGATGACCGAGGGCGCTGATTCCTTCACCGTCACCGCCGACGTGAAGAATATCGGTGATTTCACCGGCAAAAAGACCGTTCAGGTCTATCTCCAGTCCCCCTATACCGACTACGACAAGCAGAACAAGATTGAGAAGGCTGCTGTCGAGCTGTGCGGCTTTGCTAAGACTCAGGCTCTGGCTCCCGGCGAGTCCGAGACCGTCACCATCGAGATTCCCAAGACCGAGCTGCGTGCATATGACGCATACGGCGCAGGCACCTACATCCTCGATGCAGGTACTTACTATTTCACCATTGCAAACGGTGCTCATGAGGCTGTCAACAACATCCTCGCCGCTAAGGGCTTCAACGCTCCCGGCGACGCTGCTATGACCTCTAACTGGGTCAACGCCGCTCTGGACACCACCGTTTTCTCCGTGTCCAAGTACACCGGCAACCCCATCGTCAACCTGTTTGACGAGTCCGACCCCAACCGCACCGATCTCATCACCGAGGACATCACCTTCCTGTCTCGTAACGACTGGGAGGACACCTTCCCCAAGGCTCGTCCCGTTCTCAGCGCAAACGAGGCTCTGGCTGCTGCTCTGGCATTCAACCAGTATGTCGCCGCTGACCACGCTGACACCCCCATGCCCACTCTGGCTTCCGGTGGTCAGCTCCACCTGTCCGCTCTGAAGGACGCTGACTTCAACGATCCTCGCTGGGAGGAGCTGCTGGATCAGCTGACCTTCGACGAAATGGTTCAGACTATCTCTCTGGGCTTCCACAACACCAAGGCTTGCCCCTCCGTCTTTAAGGCTGCTACCAACGACGAGAACGGCCCCCAGGGTCTGACCGCTTCTCTGACCGGCGGTGCTTCCGCTATGTGCTACACCTCCGAGGACATCATGGCCGCTACCATGAACGTCGAGCTGATGGAGGATGTGGGCCGCTGCATCGGCAACGACTGTCTGGATATGGGTTACTCCGGTCTGTATGGCCCCGGCATCAATATGCATCGTACCGCTTACTCCGGCCGTAACTTCGAGTACTACTCCGAGGATCCCTTCGTGGCAGGCACCATCTGCGCTGCTGAGACCAAGGGCATCCAGTCCAAGGGCGTTTATGTCTACCTCAAGCACGTCGCTCTGAACGACTCCGAGTCCAGCCGCCGTGGTGTCAACACCTGGCTGACCGAGCAGACCGCTCGTGAGATTTATCTGGAGGTCGCTGACAAGGCAATCGGTGACGGCGGCGCATGGTGCGTCATGTCCGGCTTCAACCGCTGGGGCGCTAAGTGGTCCGGCGAGAACTACAACCTCCAGACCGCTTACCTCCGTGGCGAGGCCGGTATGCGTGGTATGTCCATCACCGACTTCTCCGGCTCCTCCGCTTACATGGATATCGCTGACGGTCTGATGGCTGGTTCCGACATTTGGGACTCCCCCATGCCCATGATCCACACCGCTCAGATGAACGAGCTGTATCCCAACGACCCCTACATGATCACCGAGATGCGTGAGGCAATGCACAACATCCTCTACACCGTGGTCAACTCCAACGCTATGAACGGCTGGACCGACGAGAGCTATCTGGCTCCCAACACTCCCTGGTGGGAGATGGCTCTGAACGGTCTCAAGTATGGCTCCGCCGCTTTGGGTGCTGTGTCCATCGTGATGCTGATCGTGGCTATCGTCAACAAGAAGAAGGCTGGCAAGTAATCTTCCGCTGATGATACGTTAGCACAATTTTCGTCCCCCTCCGTTGTCTGGTAACTCGGAGGCGGAGGGGGTTTTAGTACTTAGTACCTAGTACTTAGTACTTAGAGTCCGCCCCAATAGCTTTTTTGTAAAAATGTTGTTGGATTTCCCCCAAAATAAATGCAAAACTCTAAATACCGCAAGTTTCTTGCATGAACTAAGTGTTAGTTACTGAGCATTAAGCTCAAAAACGTAAGTTATCCCCTTCCACTGACAAAACTAAGTACTATGTACTAAGTACTAATCAACACAAGGAGTGAAAGAAATGAGTGAAAAGAAAACTTCCTCAGCCGTCAACAAGGCGAAAATGTACCAGCTGGTGCTCTTTCCCCTGAATAACGGCGCAACCAACGTCTATTTCGTTCTGGTTCTGAGCTATGTAGCACAGTTCGGCTCCAGCGTTCTGGCTCTGGGTATGTTTGCATCCATCATGGTCACGGCAATGCGTGTCTGTGACGCCATCACCGACCCCATCATCGGCGCTCTGATGGACAGAACCAGTACCAAAATCGGCAAATTCCGTCCCTTTATGATGATTGGCTCCGGCATTATGGCGGTTTCCATCATCGCTATGTATGTGTTCCTGCCCTTCATCCCCGAAACCATGATGTGGGCACGTTATACCGGCTTCGTGGTGGTCTACTTCATCTGGGTCATCGGCTACACCTTCCAGACCTCCTGCACCCGTGCTGGTCAGACCGTTCTCACCAATGACCCCAATCAGCGTCCTCTGTTCACCATCTTCAACACCATCGGCTCTATGCTGGGCATGGGCGTGATGCAGTTCCTGATCCCCATGATTAAGAACAAGTTCAACGTGGTGGACGCTTCCGGTGCGCTGATTAAGTCCGGCTACGCTGACCCCGCTCTCTATCGCATCATCGCTCCCATCGGCATCGTCATTTCCGTGGCTCTCACCGCTCTGGCAATCATCGGCATCGCTGAAAAAGACCGTCCTGAGTACTACGGCATCGGCGGCGCTGCTCAGGAAAAGACAAAAATTTCCGAGTATATCGAAATCATCAAAAACAACAAGCCCATGCAGCGTCTCATGGTCGCCGGTGCAGGCTGCAAGCTGGCTCTCGCCATCGCTACCAATACCACCGTTCTGCTGGCTCTCTACGGCATCATGATGGGCAACTACGACTCCCTCTACCTCCCCATGATGGTTCTGGGCTACGTCTTCGCTGTTCCCTTCTTCGTCCTCTCCGTCCGTACCTCTCAGAAGCTGGGTCAGAAGGCATCCCTCGTCCGCTATGTCACCGTTGCTCTGGGCTGCTACGTTGGCGTTCTGGCTCTGCTGCTCCTCTCCAACCCCGCAAACCCCGGCATGATGCTGGCCTTCCCCTTCAACGGCGGCGGCATGATCAACCTCTACACCATCGCATTCATCCTCTTCTTCGGTGTCGGCTACGGTGCTTATTACGCTACCGCAGATATGCCCATTCCTATGGTGGCCGACTGCTCCGACTACGAGACCTATCGCTCCGGCAAGTATATCCCCGGCATTATGGGCACTCTCTTCTCTCTGGTGGATAAGCTGGTCTCCTCTCTGGCTCAGACGCTGGTTGCATTCATCTTCCTCATTTTCGCAGGACTCAATGAGCTGCCCACCGACGCCACTCCCTACAGCCACGGCATCAAGGTGGCTATCATCGTCATGTTCTGCATCATCCCTATGCTGGCTTGGGCGGCTACTCTCATCGCAATGAAGGGCTATTTCCTCACCGGCGACAAGATGAAGGAGATTCAGGCGGTCAACAACGCCCGCAAGGCTGCCATTGCTGAGGGCATGACCATGGACGAGGCTATGGCTAAGATTCAGACCGTTGCTGACATCAAGGCATGATTTCCCCTCACTTTCTGATGTGAAACGAAGGAAGCACCCCGCTTTTCCCTCTGCTGAGGTGCTTCCTCTCCCTAATTTACGGATAACTGGCAGACCGGCGGCTCGATCATAGAGACCTTTCCTTCTGTTTTATCTCCTTTTCAAACTCCTTTTATTTCTGCCTTCTGCTTCAATAGGATTTCTGCCTAACGATGTGGTCGGCCTGTCAGATCCTGCTCCCGGGTGGATCTCCTTCATCCGGGAGCCTCTTTCAAAATAGAAAACCGCTTCTTTGACCGCTGAACAAGGTAATTCAGCCGTGAAAGAAACGATTTTGACAAAAAACATCCATTGTACTACGCTTTGAAAACATATATCATCATCTTATCCACATTCGTAAGGCATTACGAGAAGTATAAAGGAGGCAATCATTATGTTAAAAATGGGCTGGCGTTGGTACGGCGAAGGAAATGATCCCGTTTCCCTCAATGATATCCGACAGATTCCCGGTGTGACCAGCATTGTTTGGGCACTCCACCACAAAATGCCCGGAGAGATTTGGACAGAGGAGGAGATTGAAAAGGAAGTCAACCTCATCAAGTCCTATGGCTTTGACGCTGATGTTGTCGAGTCCGTCAACGTGCATGACGACATCAAGATCGGTCTCCCCACCCGTGACGCACTGATCGAAAACTACAAGGTTTGTATCCGCAATCTGGGCAAATACGGCGTGAAGGTCATCTGCTACAACTTCATGCCCATCTTCGACTGGACGAGAACTGACCTGTTCCACCCCGTGGGCGACGGCTCCACCGCTCTCTTCTATGATCCCAAGGAGATCAAGGGCGATTATAAGTCCATGGCAGAGTATATCATGAGCTTTACCGAGAAGTACAACATGACCTTCCCCGGCTGGGAGCCTGAGCGTATGGCAAAGCTGGACGAGCTGTTCAAGGCTTACGCTCCTGTTACCAAGGAGCAGCTGTGGGAGAACCTGTTCTACTTCCTGCGTGCCATCATGCCCACCTGCGAAGAGGCAGGCATCAAAATGGCCATCCACATGGACGATCCCCCTTGGGATATTTTCGGTCTGCCCCGTCTGATGGTGGACGAGGCCGCCTGCACCAAGCTGCTGACCACAGTTGACCATCCCTGCAACTGCCTGACCCTCTGCACGGGTTCTCTCAACGCAAACCCCGACAACAACTGCGCCGACATCATCCGCAAGCACTGCGACCGCATCGCCTTCGGTCATGTCCGCAACATCCACCACTTCGAGGACGGCTCCTTCTCCGAGGCCGCTCACCGTGACTGCTGCGGCGAGACCGGCATCATCGAGGTCATGCGTGCTTACTATGAGGGCGGCTTTACGGGTTATATCCGTCCCGACCACGGCAGACAGCTCTGGGAGGAAGGCCCCGGCGTGTGCCGTCCCGGTTACGGCAAGTATGACCGTGCGCTGGGCATCCAGTATATGATGGGTATTTGGGACCTGTTGGAGCGTCTCGACGGCAAGTCCTAAGGGAGAGTTTTAAGAGTGTAGAGTGAAGTGTGAAGTGTAAAAAGTGCGAATTTGTGGCAGAAGGCGTACTTTTGAAGAAAAGCTTCCCTCTACACTCTATGAAAAAGTGAATAAGGAGGAAAAAATGGCTCAGTTTATGGACAAGGACTTCCTGCTCACCACCGAAACGGCAAAAAAGCTGTATCATGAAGTGGCGGAGCAGATGCCCATCATCGACTATCATTGTCACATCAATCCCAAGGACATTTATGAGGATGTGAAGTTTGACACCATCTCTCAGGTCTGGCTGGGCGGTGACCACTATAAGTGGCGTGTCATGCGTGCGGCGGGGATTCCCGAGGAAAAAGTGACAGGAAACGCCAGCGGCGAGGAGAAATTCAAGGCTTTTGCTGAGACGATGCCCCAGATCATCGGCAATCCCATCTATCATTGGAGCCATCTGGAGCTGCAGCGTGGCTTCGATATTCATACGCCCCTGACACCTGACACCGCTAACGAGATTTTTACCGAGGCAAATGAGAAGCTGAAAGGCTACTCCGCCCGCCAGCTGATGCGGAAGTTCAACGTCAAGGCCATCTGCACCACGGACGAGCCTGCGGATGATCTGCATTATCACGAGCTGATTGCCGCCGACCCCACGATGGAAATTAAGGTTCTGCCTGCGTTCCGTCCCGATAAGGCTGTCAACATCGAAAAGGACGCCTTTGCTCCTTACATCGGGAAACTAGCGGAAGTGGTTGGTCGTGAGTTGAACACTGCCGAGGACGTTGCCGCCGCACTGGTGGAGAGAATCGACTATTTCCACGCCCACGGCTGTCTCTGCGCTGACCACGGCATCGACTATTGTATGTTCGCAGAGCCGGATTCCGCTGTGGCTAACGCAGCTTTCAAAAAGGCAATGTCCGGCGAGACGCCTACCAAGGCTGAGGGCGACGCTTACAAGACTTTGGTCACTATCGCCTGTGCCAAGCGTTACGCAGAGCTTGATTGGGTGATGCAGATTCACTTCGGCTGTCTGCGTGATAACAACAAGCCCATGTTCCGCACCCTCGGCCCCGATACGGGCTATGACGCCATCAACAGTCAGTCCGGCGTGGAGAACGTGGCTCCCCTGCTGAACGCCTTCCTTGAGAATGACGGCCTGCCCAAGATGATTCTGTACTCTCTTAATCCCGTGGACAACGCCGCTATTGCTACCATCATCGCCTGTTTCCAAGGCGGCGGCGTGGCAGGCAGGCTCCAACAGGGCGCTGCATGGTGGTTCAACGATTCCCGCCCCGGCATGAGAGATCAGCTTACCGCCCTCGCCGGAAATGGCGTTCTGGGCCGCTTCGTGGGTATGCTCACCGACTCCCGCTCCTTCCTCAGCTACACCAGACATGAGTATTTCCGCCGTGTCCTGTGCGAGCTGGTGGGCGAATGGGTGGAAAGCGGCCAGTATCCCAACGATGAAAAGTACCTCAAAAAGCTGATTTCCGACCTCTGCTACAATAACACAAATAAATTCTTTAATTTTAACATTTGAAAATGAGGAATTGACGCAATTTCAGCCGTTTTCCTGTCATTTTAAGAATTGAAACTGTAAAAATGAAAGAAAAACGCTGTGTGAGCTGCAATAATTCCTCATTCCTCACTCCTAATTCCTAATTGAATATGAAAGGATGTATTATTATGAGCAAACTGCCTCTGAATCATGATTTTACCGGAAAAGTCGTTGTTGTCACCGGTGCCGGCGGCGTCCTGTGCGGTGATATGGCCCGTGCCTATGCCAAGGCTGGCGCAAAGGTCGCCGCTCTGGACCTGAACGAGGAAGCCGTCAAGAAGCTTGCTGACGAGATGAAGGCTGAGGGTCTCATCTGCGAGGGCTATAAGGCCAATGTCCTTGACCCTGAGGCTCTGGAGGCTGTCCATCAGCAGGTTCTCGCCGACCTCGGTCCCTGTGACATCCTCGTCAACGGCGCTGGCGGCAACAATCCCCGTGCAACCACCGACAACGAGTATCAGCACGAGGCAAAGGAGGGTCAGAAGACCTTCTTCGACCTGGACGCAGGCGGCGTGGACTTTGTGTTCAAGCTGAACTTCCAGGGTACTCTGCTGCCTACTCAGGCTTTTGCCAAGGACATGGTGGCTAAGAAGTCCGGCAACATCCTGAACATCTCCTCCATGAACGCCTATATCCCCCTGACCAAGATCCCCGCCTACTCCGGCGCAAAGGCCGCCATCTCCAACTTCACCCAGTGGCTGGCAACCCATTTCGCAGGCTGCGGCATCCGTGCCAACGCCATCGCTCCCGGCTTCCTCGTCTCCAATCAGAACCGTGCTCTGCTGTTCAATCCCGACGGCACCCCCACCGCACGCTCTGAGAAGATTCTGAAGGGCACTCCCACCGGTCGCTTCGTGGACTCCGAGGAGCTGCTGGGCGGCGTGTTCTTCCTCACCGATGACGAGGCTGCTTCCGCTGTCACCGGCGTTGTCCTCCCCATCGATGCAGGTTTCGCTGCTTACTCCGGCGTGTAATTTTGATATTTTTCGACCCTCCTCAGCTGTCCTTTTGTTGGGGAGGGTTTCCCCTAAAAGGAGGTTTTTCCCATGACTGAAATGAATGAAAAGATTTCCCAGATCGGCTGTGTGCCCGTTATCAAGCTGACCAACCCCGAGCGTGACGCAGCCCCCCTGTCCGACGCTCTCTGTGCAGGCGGCGTACCCATCGCAGAGGTCACCTTCCGTGCAGCAGGTGCGGACAAGGCCATCAAGATCATGGCGGAGCGTCATCCCGAGATGCTGGTGGGTGCGGGCACGGTTCTGACCACGGAACAGGTGGATGCTACCATCGCCGCAGGCGGCAAATTCATCGTCACTCCCGGTCTGGATGTGGAGATCGTGAAATATTGTCAGGAGAAGGGCATCCCCTGCTATCCCGGCTGCACCACTCCCACCGACTACCACGCCGCCTATAAGCTGGGTCTTGAAGTCCTCAAATTCTTCCCTGCCGAGCAGTCCGGCGGTCTGGCAAAGATTAAGGCTATGGCTGCACCCTTCGCTATGTTCAAGATCATGCCTACCGGCGGCGTGAACATGAAGAACCTGGGCGAATATCTGTCCTGCCCCGTCATCGCAGCCTGCGGCGGTACCTATATGTGCCCCGATAAGCTCATCAATGCCGGCGCATGGGATGAGATCACCCAGCTGTGCGTAGAGTCTCGCAAGATCGTAGAGGAAGCGAGAAAATAATTCATAATTCATAATTTAGTGGAATGAGCAAACTTTTTCCTCTGAATTATAGTTATGCAGTCACAAAACCTTTCCATTCAGCGGGCAAAGGCTGAAAATTGGGATAATTATGAATTATGAATCATGAATTATGAATTGAGGTAAAATAAAATGGCAAAGATTATCACTTTTGGCGAGCTGATGGTTCGTCTGCAGCCCTTCAACTATGAGCGTTTC
>JAKSQD010000027.1 GCA_024404315.1 Oscillospiraceae bacterium | reverse complement strand
CTTGACCGCCTGATAGCCCTTCTCACCCAGCAGCTTGAGGTCTCTTGCGAGGGTAGCGGGGTCACAGGAGACATACACCACCCGCTGGGGCTGCATCTGGGCGATGGCGTCGATGACAGCGCCGTCCAGACCCTTTCTGGGCGGATCGACCGAGATCACGTCGGGGCGAATGCCACGCTTTGCCATTTCCTGCGCCGCCTGACCAGCGTCAGCGCACAGAAACTCAGCGTTGGTAAAGCCGTTGAACCGGGCGTTCTCCTCGGCGTTGCGGATGGCGGGAGCCACAATCTCCGCACCGATGACCTTTCCCGCCTTGCGTGCCAAAACGAGGGAAATGGTACCGGTTCCGCAATAGAGATCCACCACCGTTTCCTTGCCGGTGAGCTGGGCATATTCCAACGCCTTGCCGTAGAGCACCTCCGCTTGATCCCGGTTGACCTGGAAAAAGGAGGGTACGCTCAAGCGGAAGGTCAGGCCGCAGAGCCGGTCTTCTATGAAATCCTGTCCCCAGAGGGTGCGGTAATCCCGCCCCAAAATAACGTTGGTGTCCCGGTTGTTCACATTGAGGACGATGCCCACCGCCTTGGGACAACCCACACGCAGCGCCTCCACCAGTTCCTTTTCAAAGGGCAGAAAGGGAGTTTGCGCCACCACGCAGATGAGGGACTCTCTCCGGCGGTTGGTGCGGACGAACAGGTGACGAATCATGCCCTGACGGGTGGTTTCGTCGTAGGCGGGAATTTTATATTTGTGCATCCACTTGCGCAGGATGCGTCCGGCCTTGTCCGCCTGATCGGACTGGAGCAGGCAGGAGGGCACGTCCACCACCTCGTGGGTACGCTCCTGATAAAAGCCCACGCTGATTCCGTTCTTTTTGTCCTCGCTGACGGGAAAAACCGCCTTATTTCGGTAGCGCTGCGGGTCTTTTGCGCCGTGGATAGCGGAAACATTCAGCGCCAGGCCGCCAATGCGGTGCAGAGCGTCCTCCACCCGCTGGCGCTTGCAGTCCAGCTCCTCCTCATAGGTCATATGGCGCAGACGGCAGCCGCCGCAGAGCTTATAGTAGGGGCAATCCGGCTCCCTGCGTGCCTGGGAAGGCTCTTCCACCTTCACCAGCCGTGCCCAGGCGCAGCTTTTGCCCACTTTGGTCAGGGAAATGACCGCCGTTTCCCCTTTCAGAGCGCCTTTGACAAAGACCGCCATACCGTTCAAATGACCCACGCCGTCTCCGTCGCTGGAATAGCCCTCAATGAGCAGGGTATGGATGCTGTTTTTTACCAGTCCGTCCTCACGAGGCGGCTGTTTCTTGCTGTATTTCATATGACTTCTCCCAATCGTATTGGGTGCGAATTTCCCCTTCCGTCAGAAGAACCAGGCATCAAAGGACGGCTGCGGGAAAGAACGCACGGTTTTTTCTTCATTTTACCCCATCTTGTGCGTCAAAGCAAACGCTTTTTCCCAAAACAGGATGCAAAAAGAGCCTGCAAAGCGTCAAGCCATGCAGACTCTTTCTTTTTCCTTGGTTCTGTCAGAAAATGACGTGCTGACCGCCGGTGAGGTTCTCATAATACTGCGCCCTTGTTGCGCTGATATAAGGTGCTACATAGAGAATCGCAAAGGGGACGGGGATGCACAGCAGGATCCAGGGCAGAAAGCTCAACCACAGCAGAAACAGCTCTTCCTTGTGTCCCATCATCATCTGTTCAGAGGTTTTCAGGGCGGTCCAGCCGTCCAAATCGGGGTTGTCATGGAGGAGGAAATACGCCTGAGAATAGCCCAGCGCCTTGATGATGCCCGGAACAATCAGCAGAATGCAAAAGACCGCCACCAAAATATTTTGCAGCAGACCGGCAACAAAGTGATTGACAAAATTGTTACGGAAGCCGTCAAACATGCTGGAAAACTCGGGAGTTTCGCCTCGGGTCAGGCGCAGAAACACGCCACATGCACCCACACCCACAGGACCAGCCAACAGACTGCTTCCGATTCCCCGCAGAGAGGCAGCCGCACCCAGGATGGCCATGCTGACCAGCATCACGAGAATGGCAAGACCCCAGTTGCCAGCGAGGGTCTGCTTGGCTCGCAGCTTCATTTCACGATTTGACATCAGAATCACTCCCGTTTGGTTTGTTGCAGGAAGTATAGCATAACTGAGTTTTTCTGTCAACGGCTGCGGGCATACTGTCATCATTTGTCACAAAAACGCCCGCCGCTGATACCGAACCCAGCGCATTTTGAGCACCGATTCGGCCAAACGCAGCTTTTTTCTTTCCTTTTCCGCAGGCTTGTTTGTGACTTTTGTAACCAGGGCGGCGGTTATTCCATGCTTCTTTGGTAGTTGCCCAGCACCCGGAAGCTCAGGGTTTCGTCAATGAGCTGGCGGATGATGGCGTCCATATTTTCCGCATGGATATTTCCGGCGAAATCGGCGAAGAAATTGTACTCCCAGCTCTTGCCGGGGATGGGGCGGCTCTCCAGCTTGAGCAGGTTCAAGCCGTTGGCGGCGAACACGGCGAGGGTGCGGTGGAGGCTGCCCTCCGTGTGAGGAACGGTAAAGACCACGCTGATTTTATCGGCCTCCGGCTTGGTGATGGGCTTTTCCGCCACCACCACAAAGCGGGTGAAGTTATGGGTGTTGGTGTTGATGGAATCGGCCAGAACCTCCAAGCCGTAGATTTGGGCGGCTCGTTTGCTGGCAATGGCGGCCTTAGCGGGGTCACGGAGCGTTGCCACCATTTTGGCAGAGGCGGCGGTATTCAGCTCCACGTTCTGAGCCCAGGAGGGATAATCCCGCAGGAACTCCCGGCACTGCAAAAAGCCCTGCTCATGGGAATACACATCGGTGATGCCGTCCAGCTCTGCGCCTGCCACGCCCGCCAGACAGTGCTCAACATGAACCACCGTTTCTCCCACGATGTAGCAGCCGTATTTCCCCAGCAAATCATACACATCGTTGATGGAGCCGGTTGAGCTGTTCTCGATGGGCAGAACACCATAGCCGCCCAGCCCCTCCCGAATGGCGATGAACACGCCCTCAAAGGAGCGGGCGGGGGTGCGGTCGCAGTCCTCGCCGAAATACTGGATGGTGGCCTCTTCGCCGTAAGCGCCGGGCTGCCCCTGGTAGATGACACGGTCGCTCTCGGGGAACCAATGCTGCTCCACACCAAAGGCGTTCTGATACTCCTTGTAAAACTTCTCCTTGCTGGCGCTCCAGGTGTTGACAAGCTTGTTCTGGAGCATCCGGCTCTGAGCCATGATGTTCTCAAAGAAGGTGATGACATAAGGCTTCATTTCGGGGTTGGAGACCAGCTTTGCTTTGGCCTTGAGCAACTCCGCCTCACGCCCCGGATCCAAAACGGGCTTGCCCGCCTTCAGCTTATATTCGCCCACGCCCTTGCAAACCTCCATGCGCTTTTCATAGAGGCTGACCATCTGTCGGTCAATCTGGTCGATCTGCTGACGAAGCACATCTAATTCGTTCATAAGTCTTAACCCTTTCCAAACAGTCAGATTCCCAACAGCTCGCAGGTGGCGAGAGCGGCTGCGGCCTCAATCACGGGCACAGCTCGATGGACAATACAGGGGTCATGCCGCCCCACGATGGAGATTTTGGCGTTCTGCATGGTGTCCATGTTAATGGTGTCCTGCTCCCGTGCGATGGAGGGAGTGGGGCGGATGGCGGCGGTGAAGGTCAAAGGCATTCCGTTGGTGATGCCGCCATTGATGCCGCCGTTGTAGTTGGTGCGGGTTTGCACGTCCCAACCCTTCATATAAAAAGCGTCATTCATCTCGCTGCCCCGCATGGTGGCGCAGCCAAAGCCCACACCAAAGCCCACGCCCTTGACGGCGGGCACAGCGAACAGGTGCTGGGCAAAGATGCCCTCGGCGTTCAGCCCAAAATCCGGGGAACCGATGCCAGCGGGCAGACCCAAAACGGCACATTCAATGAGGCCGCCCACGCTATCCAGCCGCTCTTTTGCCTCCAAAATGGCCTGACGCATGGCAGCTCCCCGCTCGTCGTCCAGCACGGGAAACTCTTTCTGAGCCACCAGGGTGAAGGTATCGCCACTGAGGGGGTACACGTCGTTTTCAAAGGGCAAATCCTCAATGGTGGACACCTGGCGGATGTGAGCGCCCACCCGGATGCCCTCAGCGGCCAGCACCTGCTTGGCCACAGCGCCCGCAAAGACCAGCGGAGCGGTCAGACGGCCAGAGAAGTGGCCGCCGCCCCGGTAATCGTTGTTGCCCTGATAGCGCATAAAGCCGGTGTAGTCGGCGTGGCCGGGACGAGCCAGGTCTTTGGTTTTGGAATAATCCTTGCTGTGCTGGTTGGTGTTGTGGATAATGGCCGTGAGCGGGGTGCCGGTGGTGTGCCCCTCAAACATGCCGGAAAG
This sequence comes from Oscillospiraceae bacterium, assembly GCA_024404315.1. GTDB lineage: Bacteria > Bacillota > Clostridia > Oscillospirales > Oscillospiraceae > Onthomonas. Next base: position 26,082 of record JAKSQD010000027.1, on the reverse strand, counting down.
AATCTCGGGGATATCCGCTTCCTTTCGTGCGGTGGAAAGCGGACTCTTGCCCGGAGCACGGCGGCTCATCTCAAAGGCAATCTCCTCCATGTCCAGCTCCACGCCGGAGGGGACACCCATCAGCGTCACGCCGATGGCCGGGCCGTGGGATTCGCCAAAAATCATGTGTTTCATATCGTGTTTTCTCCTGTTTTCCCCCGCTTTCCCTCAACAAATCGCAGAAAGCCTCCCAAAGCCGGGCAAAGGGGGTTATGTTCCGAATAACGAACCTGAGCGCCCATCAGTCCCAGATTCCAAACTGACCGCCCAGGCGGTAATAGTGCTCCCAGAAGCCGGGGTAGCTCTTGGCGACGCTGCCAGCATCCTGCAAAATCACCCGATCCGTAGCACGGGTGGCAACGATGGCCAACATCATGGCAATGCGGTGGTCATTGTGGCTGGAGACCACGCCGCCCTTGAGCTGCTTCACGCCGTGAATCACAAGGGAATCTTCCAGCTGCTCCACCTGAGCGCCCAGCTTGTTCAGCTCGGTGGAAACGGTGTCCAGGCGGTCGCTCTCCTTGATGCGGAGGCGGGCAGCGTTGACAATTCTGGTAATCTGTCCCTCACGGAGGGCGGCACGGCCTGCCAGAGCGGGCACCAGGTCGGGGCACTGACACACGTCAATGACCACCTCGCCGGGATGATCCAGCCGACGCTCCAGCTTTTCAATCACCTTGTCGCCCTGTGCGGTGTTCTGATTCAGGTCGTAGATGCTGATTTCGTTGCCCAGACCGTTTGCCACGATGTAAAAGGCGGCGTTGGAGTAATCCGCATCCACCATAACCGGGGTCTTGGCGGGCTGATAGCGCTGGTTTCCGGGGATATGCCAGCCATAGTCCGTTACCTCAATGTTCACGCCAAACAATTTTTGCGCCACGATGGTGGATTCAATGTAACCGGCGGATTCCAAATTGGTGGTCAGCACAATATCACTGTCCCCATCCAGCAGGGGCAAGGCAAAGAGCAGGCCGGTGATAAACTGGGAGGAAATATTGCCAGCAATTTCAAAACGACCGGGTTTTAGCGCTCCTTCCACCTCAATTTTACCATCCTTGCGCTCAAAGCGGATGCCACGGGCACGGAACATCTCTTCATAGGGCTTCTGGGGGCGCTGCATAAGGCGGCCTCTTCCGCTAAAGATACCGCCGCCCGCCACCACCAGCGCAATGGGGATGAGAAAGCGGAGGGTGGAACCGGACTCGCAGCAGTCCAGCTCCGGCAGGGTGTCAAATTTGCCCTCTTTTGCATAAAAGCCGCGAATCACACCGCCATGCTCGGTAGCGGATGCGCCCAGAGCCTTCATGCAGTTCAGGGTGGCTTGAATGTCCTGGGACATTTGCAGGTTTAAAATCATGCTGTCTCCCTCGGCCAGGGCAGCGGAGATGATGGCTCGGTGCGCCTGACTTTTCGAGGGCGGCGGTGTGACTGAGCCACACAGCCGATTGGGATAAATAACCAGATTCATAAGTTCTTCCTTTCCATCCTCTGAAAAAGGAACGCAAATGGTGATAGTAAGAAAGTGGGTTGTTATCTGCTTGCTATGAGTATCACCCCCTGTCGTCTTACGACGACATCCCCCCTGTTAGGGGGGGGCTAACTTTCCCCTTTTAACTTTGTATAGTGGGAGAAAATGCCTCCCCTAACAGGGGCACGGCGTAAGCCGTGACGGAGGGGTGAAAACCGCACCAACCCACTTTGATACGAACACCACGCAAATTCAAAATCAGATGGGTTCTCTCTCTTTTTCCGGTTCCGTTCCGAAGGCTCTTATGGTTCCCGGATGCTGTCCAGCAGCTCCGTCTTTTTGAGTTTGATGGGTTGCGCCTTGCCCAGCTCCGGCAGAACAATCAGGCTGATGCGGTCGCCCTGACCCTTTTTGTCCAGACCAATGGCGGCTCGATAGTCCTCCATGGAGCAGGCGATGCAGTCGGGCAAGCCGAACTTCTTCACAATGGAGATGATTTTCTCCGGCACGTCCGCCGGAGTGCGTCCCAGCTTCACGCCCAGTTCAGCGGCTCGGCACATACCGGCGGCAACCGCCTCTCCGTGGGTATAGGTCTCGTAGTTGTACGCCTTCTCATACGCATGACCCAGGGTGTGACCAAAGTTGAGAATCATTCTCAAGCCGGTGTCATGCTCATCCTGCAAGACCACCTCAGACTTGATGGCGCAGCAGATGTGAAGCACCTGCTCAATCACCTGCATGACCCCTTCCCGGCTGCCGCAGGCATCCAGCATTTCAAAGAAGGAAGCATCCCAGATGCAGCCGTACTTGATGACCTCCGCCATACCGTCAGCAAAGGTCTTGTCAGACAGGGTTTCCAGCACGTCGGGATCCATCACCACCATACGGGGCTGCCAGAAAGCACCGGCCAGATTCTTTCCGGCCTTCAGATCCACGGCCACCTTGCCGCCCACAGAGGAATCCACCTGAGCCAGCAGTGTGGTGGGAATCTGCACATAGTCGATTCCACGCAGGATGGTAGCGGCTGCAAAACCGGCCAGGTCGCCCACCACGCCGCCGCCCAAAGCGGCAATGGCATCGGTTCGGGTGATGCCAAAGGCCATCAGCTCTTCCCAGAGCATGGCGAGCATTTCGGGGCTTTTGGAGGTCTCACCGGCGGGAATGGTGATGACCTTCACCTGAAAGCGGCTTTCCTCCAAGCTCTGCTTCACCCGGTCGGCGTAAAGGGGACCCACGTTGCTGTCCGTGATGAGGGCAATGCGGCTGGCTCGCATCAGCACGGCTCGGCAGCGCTTGCCCACCTTATCCAGCAGGCCACGCTCAATCAAAATCTCATATTCTCTGCCCGGCAGAGGTACGTTCAGTCTGTGCATAGTAACCATCTCCATTTTTCCATCCCCCTCCGCCGCCTGACGGCAAAAGCCGTGACGGAGCGGGGCATTCTTTAGTGGTTTAAAGCAAATCACAAATGCTTCTCTTATAATACTACAGTTTTACCCATGAGGTCAATCATTTTCTGTACTTTTTCCATTGTTTGGCCGAATTGTGCAGCATTCAAGGAGCATCAAAGCGTCAGAACCCCCAAAAGCGCAAAGAAAAAGCCCACTGTCTCAGCGACAATGAGCTTCAAAAATGAATCATACCTGAAAAACGCCCTTCGGCCCCGGTTGCTGCTCATAGTCTGCCGTTCTATTTTACCCATGCAAAGTAGCCGGAGCCATAAAATCGGTTCCAGCTGCCGGTAAAATAGAAAGCAGAAGAATACAGCATAGCAATTACGCCTCAAATCCAGTACAGGTTGATATTTGTTATTATAGCATGGTGAAGGGAAAAAGCAAGTCTTTTCACGGTAATTGAATGAGTAACAAAAAGCAATATTTTGAGTAATATCTGAACCCCCTCCGCCTCCTTACAGTCGGCACCTCCCCAACAGGGGAAGCTTTTTTGACCCTTTTTGCCGTTATTTGGTGGGGAAGTTTGGCTCCCCTTTTGGGGAGCTGTCAGCGTTAGCTGACTGAGGGGGTTTTACTCACTCAACTCATTCAATTACCGTGCAAGTCTTTTTGACAATCTCAAATGGAAGGAAGTGGCGCTTTCCGCTCCCTGTTTGCCCTTTTCTCACACCAGCGCCTTCAACTCTTCAAACGCCCCAATGGTCCACTTGGGATGCTCCACCCGACCGAGGCCGTAGCTGACAAAAATCATGTCAATGCCCGCCCGCTGGCAGGAGTTGGCATCGCCCTGGGTGTCGCCCACATAGACGGGGTTGGTCAGGCCGTACTTCTGCATCAGAATGTGGATGGTTTTGTCCTTCTCCACCAGCGTGTCACCCCAGCACAGCCAGCCCTCAAAGCAGGGGCGCAAGCCCTTGCTGTCCAGCAGCACCTCAATATAGCCCTGCTGACAGTTGGAGACGATGAACAAGCGGTGTTCCTTGGCCAGCTCCTCCAGCGTCTCTTTGACGTTGGGGTACAGCACACCGGGATTGTGAATCAGGCCGCTGTTTTCCTTCTCAAAGCAGCGGTTTCCCAGCTCCTTCCGGCTGTTCTCGTCCAGCTCCGGCATCAGATCCAGCATAATATCATCCATCGTCTTGCCGAATTCCTTTTCCAGCAGAGAGCCGTTCCACACCACCGGTCGTCCCAGATACTCCGTTGCCGCCTGAGACCACAGCTCTCCCACCTGCTCGCAGGAATTCCACAAAGTCCCATCCACGTCAAAAACAATGCTGTCCCATTTCATTTGAACACCTCCAAAAAAAGTCAGAAAAACACCTTAATTTTCGTCCTGTCCGCTGTCAGAAGTGGCTTTCACAGGAAATTCCGGCTCAACCCCATTTCTCAAAGCCAAGGCAACCATGGCCAGAGCATTGGAAATGGTAAACAGTAGCAGCACCAGCACCAAAACGATGATTTCTTTGACCACGCTTTCCCACTGGGCGGCATCGGGCAGAAGCCGGATAATCCCCAGCGCCAGCAGCGTATTGAACACCATCAAAACAATGATTCGCTTTTCAAACTGCTTTTCCTGCTTTTCCGACCACTCCGAGCGCTCCAGCGCCGAAGCAATGGTTTGTTCGGCGGCGCTCTGATAGCTCTGCTCCTCCAGCCGCTGGCCGCACAACAGCTCGTTGATGGTCAGACCATATTCTTCACTCAGCAGCTTGAGACATTCCACCGGCGGCAGATAAACCCCCGTCTCCCAGCGTGAAATGGTTTTGTTGGTCACGCCCAGCTTTTCCCCGAGTTCCTCTTGGGTCAAGCCCTGTTCCTTGCGAAGCTCTCTCAGAAATACACCAATTTTTTTCATATCCATGGCAAAGCGCCTCCCTTTCTGGCTTTCATCTTACCAGAAACCGCCCCGCAAGTCTTGCCCATAAACAGCGAATCCCAGGTTTTGGGCAGATGAAACGCAACCATTGGTATTTTTCGTTTTGTTTATACATTTTGTATTTTTTCAAGCCCAGCATCTTATCCTTCCAAGCTGCTCTCCCGGGTCAGTTGGCACTCGTCATTTGACCAATCCCTGCACCAAAGCGATGACCACACCCACCACAGCACAAATCATCAAGGTCAGCAGCCCGGCTCCCATCGCCAGCAGAATTTTTTGATAAATCCGTTTGCCCTGCTCCACCTGCTTGTCTGTGCCGTCCAGTGTTTTGCCTTCCAGAAAAGCGGTGATTTCCCGATAGGTTTGCACGTCGTTTTCCTTTTTGAGCTTTTCCAGACGAAAGGCCACCCACATGAGCGCCGTCCAGATGACCCCAAAGGGAAGAAGCCCCCAAAGCCCCAGCCACTCCACCAGCGGCACAACCGACACCACGCCCACAACAAACAGCACCACATAGATTTTGGAATAGCGCTTCATCTGTTTGATATCATCTTGTCTGATAACCTGTTTCATTTGCTCCACGTCTCCTTTGATGAGAATATCCAGGGAGACGTGAAACACTTCGCTCAACAGCAGCAGACTTTTCACATCGGGGTAACTTTTGTCGTTTTCCCAGCTTGAAACCGTCTGACGGGATACAAACACCCGTTCCGCCAAAACCTCCTGGGAAAATCCCAGTTCTTTTCGATATTTCCGAATCTGCTTGGACAGCTCCATGTCTCCGCCCCCCTTTCTAACGCTATTCTCTGACAAAGAAGACCTTTTTTCCATCAAACATCCCAGACAACGGGCGCTTTTGGTGTGTCAAAGCTTCTTGACATGGGCAGTTTGCGGCGTTTTCTGCCCCATTGCCTCCGCTCACGGAGAAAAACTGCCCACAGCTCAATTTTGTTCCATCAAGCTGCGGGCAGAAAAGGACACGTTATGGGTCAACGCACAGCGGCGGGATGCTTCTCCACCACTGCACCTTGTGAATTACTTAAAGTACAGAGCGCCGCTCTCGAAGATGGGCATCAGCTTCTCGCCGGGGATGTTCTTTGCAACACCAGGGTTCCAGCGCTCGGTGTGACCCATCTTGCCGAAGACACGACCGTCAGGGCTGAAAATGCCCTCGATTGCCATCACGGAGCCGTTGGGGTTGGCGGTGATGTCCAGAGAAGGCTTGCCCTGAGCGTCCACATACTGCGTGGCGATCTGACCGTTGGCAATCATCTGCTCCAGGATGGGAGTGGGAGCCACGAAGCGTCCCTCACCGTGGGAGATGGGCACGCTGTACAGGTCGCCCACGTTGCTCTTGAGCATCCAAGGGGACTTGACGGAGGCCACACGGGTGTCACAATAGCGGCTCTGGTGGCGGCCAATCAGGTTAAAGGTCAGGGTGGGGCAGGTGTCGTCCATGTCACGGATCTCACCATAAGGAACCAGACCCAGCTTCACCAGCGCCTGGAAGCCGTTGCAGATGCCCAGCATCAGACCATCACGGTTTTTCAGCAGGTCATGCACTGCGTCCTTGATGCGGGCGTTGCGGAAGAAGGAGGCAATGAACTTGCCGGAGCCTTCCGGCTCGTCGCCGCCGGAGAAGCCGCCGGGCATGACAATCATCTGGGCGCTCTTGATGGCGTTTTCCAGAGAGGCGGCGCTTTCCAACAGCAAATCCGTGGTCAGGTTGCGGACAACCACAATTTCAGGGTCAATACCGGCACGCAGGCAGGCGTTTGCGGTGTCGTACTCGCAGTTGGTGCCGGGGAAGACGGGAATGACAGCCTTGGGGCGTGCCAGCTTGGCAGCGGGAGCCTTGTTGGAGCGCTGGGCGCAATCCACGTTGGGAATCTCATAGGGGTTCTTGACCTGGGCGATGGTGGGATAGACCTTCTCCAGCGTGCCCTCCCATGCCTTGGTCAGGCAGGTCATGCACAGCGTTTCACCGGCCACGTTCAGAACGTAGTCAGCGACGGTCTCGCCAATCTTCTCGCCAAAGTCCACCTCTTCGGTCAGCTCGGCGATGATGGAGCCAAACTTCTTGCCGAAGAGCTTCTCACCGGCCAGAGCCTCCGTACCGGTGAAGCCGATGCCGTTGCCGAAGGACATCTTCATCAGACCCTCTGCCACGCCGCCAGCGCCCACAGCCCAGGAGCCAGCCACCTTGCCAGCCAAAACCAGCTCATGGAACTGCTTCCACATGGCCTTGAGACCCTCATAGTCGCCGTCAGCAACCTCAAAGAGGTAGACGGGGTGGCCTGCGGCCTTGAACTCGTTGGAGATGACGTTCTCCACCTTTTCAGGAGCGATGGCGAAGGAAACCAGCGTGGGAGGAACGTCCAAATCCATAAAGGAGCCAGACATGGAGTCCTTACCGCCGATGGCGGCGCTACCCAGCTCAATCTGAGCCTGATAAGCGCCCAGCAGAGCGGCAAAGGGCTTGCCCCAGCGGGTGGGCACTTCGTGCAGACGCTCAAAGTATTCCTGGAAGGTCAGATAAGCCTTCTCGCTGTCACCGCCTGCGGCAACCAGCTTGGCGACGGACTCGATGACGGAGCACTGAGCACCATAGAAGGGGTCGTTTGCCATGGTGTAGGGGTCAAAGCCGGAGGCCATGATGGAGCAGGTTTCAGTCTTGTGGCCGGGGCCGACGGGAATCAGACCCACCATTGCCTGCGTGGGGGTGAGCTGACGCTTGCCGCCATAGGGAGAGAGCACCGTACCCGCACCAATGGAGGAGTCGAAGCGCTCGCCCAGGCCACGCTGGGAAGCGGTGTTGGGGTTCTCTGCGATGGCATAGAAGCGTGCCTTCACATCGGAGGTGTCGCCGGTTTCCAGAGCGCCGGGCAGCTTGGGAACAGCCACAGTGGTATGCTTCACTGCGCCGTTGGAGTTCAGGAAGGAACGGGAGAGATTGGCAATGGAAACGCCGTTCCAGTTGATGACCATACGAGGCTCTTCGGTGACGACGGCCACGGTATAAGCCTCCAGGTTCTCAGCGGTAGCGGCAGCAATGAACTTGTCCACGTCCTCAGGAGCCACCACAACGGCCATACGCTCCTGGGACTCAGAAATAGAAAGCTCGGTACCATCCAGACCCTCGTACTTCTTGCGGACAGCGTTCAGGTCAATCTGGAGGCCGTCGGCCAGCTCGCCAATGGCGACGGAAACACCGCCTGCACCGAAGTCGTTGCAGCGCTTAATCATGCGGGTGACATCGCCGTTGCGGAACAGACGCTGAATTTTGCGCTCCTCGGGGGCGTTGCCCTTCTGAACCTCAGAGCCCATGGTCTGGAGGGAGTCCATGTTGTGGCTCTTGGAGGAGCCGGTAGCGCCGCCGATGCCGTCACGGCCGGTACGGCCACCCAACAGGATAACGATATCACCGGGAGCGGGAACCTCACGCACCACGGCATCAGAGCGGACAGCGCCCACCACAGCACCCAGCTCCATATGCTTGGCCACATAGCCGGGATGATAATACTCGTTGACCACGCCGGTAGCCAGGCCGATTTGGTTGCCGTAGGAGGAATAGCCAGCGGCGGCGGTGGTGGCCAGCTTGCGCTGAGGCAGACGGCCTTCGATGGTGTCCTTCATGGGAACACGGGGATCTCCACAGCCGGTGATACGCATTGCCTGGTAAATGTAGGCACGACCGGACAGGGGGTCACGGATGGCGCCGCCGATGCAGGTAGCAGCACCGCCGAAGGGCTCAATCTCGGTGGGGTGGTTGTGGGTCTCGTTCTTGAACTGAAGCAGCCAGTCCTCTTCCTGACCGTCCACATCCACAGGAATGTGGATGGAGCAGGCGTTAATCTCCTCGGACTGGTCGATGTTGGAGAGCAGACCACGCTTTTTCAGCACCTTAGTGCCCAGCGTGCCGATGTCCATCAGGGTCTGGGGACGCTTGGCGGCCTTCTCTTCGCCGTAGACCTCGACACGGCCTGCCTTGTACAGCTCATAGGCAGCCTTGACCCGCTCGTCCTGAATGTCAGCGGCATCAATATAAGTGCCAAAGGTGGTATGGCGGCAGTGGTCAGACCAATAGGTATCAACCACACGAATTTCGGTGATAGTGGGGTCACGCTTCTCCTCATCCCGGAAGTAGGACTGGAGGAAGGTCAGGTCGTCAATGTCCATCGCCAGACCCAGCTCACCCAGCAGCTCGGTCAGGGCGGCACGATCCATCTGGAGGAAGCCCTCCACCGTCTTGACGCTGGTGGGAATCTCATACTTCTGCGCCAGCGTTTCGGGCTTGGTCATGGAAGCTTCACGGCGCTCCACGGGGTTGATGAGATACTTGCTGACACGAGCCAGATCTTCGTCAGAAACGGCGGGCATGAGAACATAAACGGTAGCTGCCTTGACCAGGGGGCGGTCACAGCCTGCCAACAGCTGGATGCACTGAGCGCAGGAGTCAGCACGCTGGTCAAACTGGCCGGGCAGAGCCTCAACAGCCAGCACAGAGTGGCTGCCTTCCACGACAGGCATTTCTTCGTCATAGAAATCGTCCACCATAGGCTCAGAGAAAACGGTGGTTTTTGCCTTCTCGTAGACATCGGCTTCAATCTGATCCACATCATAGCGGTAGATGATACGAAGGCAGTCCAGCTTCAAGCCCAGTTGCTCCTTCAGCTCGTGAAGCAGGTGGCTGGCTTCCATGTCAAAGCCGGGGCGCTTCTCTGCATAGCAGCGGTAAACATGATTCATGGTTCTTTTTTCCTCCTTGGTACAACTTCGGAAAGTGGGAGAATTCACAGCGGAAATTCCGGGTTCTTCTTCGTTCATGGGAAGGTTGTCAAATAGCGAACCCTCATACAAAGGATTCCGGGTAACATTGTGATAGATATTTATTCAATCATTTGAAAAAGCTTTCAAATGTGAACACAAAAGGGAATACAGCGTGCGGTTGATTGACCGACAAGTTCTTATTTGCTGGCCTTTACCACTTCGCTGTCAATTTTCCAGCGCCAAAGCTGGGCATATAGATTCTGCTGCGTGGAAAGCGGAGCGGTCACATTCTCGTCGATGGTGAGGGCAGAGCCGTTTTTAAAACAAACGGGAATGATGGGAGCCTTTTGATAGAGCAACTTGAAGTAGGTTTTGGCGGCTTCGGCCTTGAGATTGACCTTTTTACCGTTCACTTCCTTCTTCTTGTCCTCGGCGGCGGAAAAGGCTTTCAGGGCATCGGTGAGCTTTTGGTCGGAATAACCAGCGTAATTCATGCTTCCGCCCTCCAGCACCAGCCGGGAAAGGTCAAAGGTGGAATCCAGCTTCACTTCTCCCAAATAAAGGTCATAATTTCCTTTTTTCAGGGCTTTTTTGAATGATTTCCAGTTCAATTGTTCCACTTCAACGTGGAAACCAGCCGTTTCCAGCTCCTTTTTGATTTCTTCAGCCAGAGCGGTTTTGAAGGCGGATTCCGTGTTGACCATCAAGCGAATGGTTCCCACGTCGCCCAGCTTTTTGCAGAGCTTTTTTGCCACATCCACATCATAGCTCCACTTTTCTGCCAGCTCTTCGTTATACCACCGAGATTTGGGAGAAACCGGCAGCGCACTGGCTATGGCGTGCCGAGCCATCATACGGTCAGCCAAAATGGTGCGATCCAAGCAGCGGTAGAGGGTGGAACGCAAGCTCTCGTCTGAGCAAACCGTTCCTTTTTTGGTGTTGCAGCCCAGATAAATCAGGGTGGAGGTGGGGTAATCGGTCACGGAGAAATCTCCCGGGAAGTACAGAGCCTCCGTGCCGGTGAAATCCATGTTCAAGGCCGTCACCTGAGAACTGCCAAAGCCGAAAATCAAGTCATCGCTGTCCTCATAGGTAGACACCTTGATTTTTTTGACGGGGCGCTCAATCTTTTTGGTGATGGAAACCAGCTCTTCGCCTTCCTCGTCCGTTTCACTGAGCACCACCTCTTCCTGTCCCTGTCTCCACCAGGTTTTGTTGGCGGTGAGCTTCTGGAAGGTGCCCTTTTTGATTTGGGGCACATAAGGACCCGTACCAATGGGGAACAGCTCGCCCCCTGTTCCGCTTTTGACGATGGGCACGGACAGCAGAGCGGCAACGTCCGACTGTCCCACGTCCATGGTGAAGGTGACGGTTTGCCGTCCGCTCGTGGAAATCTTGCTGATATGGGCAAGGCGGCTGTGGTAAATGCTCTCGCTGGCCGCCGCCTGCTCCAGGGAATAGGCCACGTCATCGGCATGGAGACCCGAGCCGTCAGAAAAGGCCACGTCCTTCCGTACCGTCAGCGTCACCGTGGTGGTGTAAACGGTGATGGTTTTCATTTCCGGCTTTTCTTCCGGTTTCTTCTGATCCTCGGCCTCCTGGGAGCTGTCCCCCTCGGCGGCTGAGGTCGTTGCCTCTTCCGTTTTGTCCTTATCGTTCTTTTTGGTTTCTTTTTTCTTAACCTCCTGCTGAACGGTCTGCTTGCTCACCTTGACGGTGATATCCTCCGCCAGACAGGGCTTTGCTTCAAAGTGGTTATCCACCTCAAAGAGCGGCTCATACACCAAGCCCGTAATGGTCTGGTTTTGGGCGTTGGTGCAGGTGTAGGGGTTAATCCCATACCCTTTGTAATATCCAACGCCAAAGGGCTTTGCTTCCCGCTGCGGCTGCTGGGAAACCTCCTCCGGCGCTTCCTCCTCGATGGAGGAGGAGCCTTCCCCGGAAAAATCGCCTTCCATGGAGCTGTCCCCCTGCTGTTTGCCGCAGGAAGCCAGCGTCAGCAGCAGCGCCGCCGCCAGAAGGATTGAAATCAGTTTTTTCATGAAAAAACCTCAAAAGCTTTCATTTTTTCAATTGAATGATGGCAGCCATGGAACCTCTTGCCGGTCCGGTGTGCCTATGGCTCCAGTATATATCAGGATGACAGCTCGTGCAATCGTGAGAAGTGACGATTTTAGAGGGCAAAACCCCCGCTTTTTCAAGCCAATACCCATTGATTGCTTTCAGATCGACCCGAAATTTTCCGTTGGGCAGGCTGTCCACAAAGGCTTCGGCCTCCTGACCCAGCGCCTGTCTCATGGCGGTGGGGACATCGGCATGGGTTTCAAAGCAGCAGCGGGAAATGCTCGGGCCGATGGCGCAGCGCATGTCCGCCGGGTCGCATCCATAGACCTCCACCATTTTCCGCACGGTTTTTCCGGCGATGCCCTGGGCAGTGCCCCGCCAGCCAGCGTGACAGCCACCCACCACCCGGCGCACGGGGTCATAAAACAGGATGGGAACGCAGTCAGCGGAGAAAATCACCAGCGCCAGGCCGGGCACATCGGTGATGAGGCCGTCCGCCTCATAGTCCCGCTCCCGGTCTAAGCCCTTGCCAGCGTCAGCGGTGGTACAAACCCGCACATGATCCAAATGCACTTGTTTGGAAAAGACCATGTTTTGGTCATCTGCGCCGACGGCTCCGCACCAGCGGCGATAATTTTCCCGCACGTTGTCCAGGTCGTCGCCCCGACCAATGCCCAGATTCAAGCTGGACAAATGCCCCTGGCTCACGCCGCCCTGTCGGGTGGAAAAGGCATGGACAGCGCCCGCATCGGTGAAGCCCTCCGCCTGCAACAAATCCAATCCGTCCTGTTTGTTGTGGAAAAAGTTCATGATATCTCCCTCACTCCAGTTCAAACACGTTGTTGTGTTCATAAAGGTCAAAGAGCACCTGAATATAGCTGCGGAAATAGGGAATGAAGGTTCCCTCCTCCAGCCTGTTCAAAATCTCCTCTTTGGTGGCCCATTGAGCGTCCGCCACCTCTTCCTTCTGCAAGGTCAACTCGGACAGCTCCATATCCATTCTGACCGTGAACACATCAGAAAATCCATCTCGGAAAAAAGTGGTCAGCTTGGGGCGCTCCTGCTCCAAGCGCACGTCCAGACCCATCTCTTCCCGCAGCTCCCGTCGAGCCGCCTGCTGACCGTTTTCCCCTGCCAGCACGCCGCCCGCCGCCGTGATGTCCCACAGGCTCGGCCATAGCTCCTTATCAGCGGAGCGCTTTTGCAGCAGCATCTCTCCCCGGCTGTTGAACAGGCATACGCACACCGCCCGGCAGTATTCTCCAGGAAGCAGCGGGTCATGGCGACCAATGATTTTCCCTGTTTTCTGCCCGTAGCGGTCATATACATCCCGGTATTCTTCCATGGTTTCCCTCCTTGCTAAAAAACGGCAGCCGCAAACAACTGTCCACGGCTGCCAAAAGATTGTTATTCGAACTATTACTTCACAGCGTCGGAAGCGGCCTCGCTCACCTCAGTGGGAACGTAGCGCTTTGCGCCGTTCTTGCCATGGCACTTCTTGAACTTCTTGCCGGAACCACAGGGGCAGGGATCGTTGGGGCTGATTTTAGCGCCCATCACCACGGGAGCACGCTTGGGCTTTTCGGATTCGTTCTCAGCGACCCGATCCACCTTGCCCTGCTCGGCCTCCTGGGGCACTGCGTCGGGGTTGGTGACACCCTTGGTCTCAATGTCACGGGTACGGGGGTCGGTAGCGGCATTGGTGTAGCCGCCGGAGGGAGCGGAAGCGGCATGGTTCTCAGCGGTGACACGAGCCACGCTGCGGCGCTGCATGGATCTCTGACGCAGGCGGAACAGATACAGACGGCGGACGGTCTCCTCACGGATTTCCTCCATCATGCTCTCAAAGACCTCAAAGCCCACACGCTTAAAGGCGACAACAGGATCTTCCTGACCATAGGCACGCAGACGGATGGACTGCTTCAGGTCGTCCATAGCGTCGAGGTGCTCCATCCAGAATTCGTCTACCACGCCCAGCAGAATGACACGCTCTGCCTCACGCATACCGCCGTCACCGGGCATCTTGTCGTTGACAATGGCTTCCTTCTGGGCGTAGATGTCCAGAGCACGCTCTTTCACAGCGTCAATCAGCTCCTGGATGCTCTTCTGAGCCATTTCCTCAGCGGTATACCGAGCCTCGTTCTCTGCCAGGAACATGGTGCGATACTTGGCAATGGCGTCCTGGAAGTCCTCCACGGACAGATGGGGCTGCTCGCCGGCCTTGGACTTGATAGCGTTCTCCACGGAGGCGTTAATCATCTCCAGGATGCTGTCCTTCATGTTCTCGCCAGCCAGAACCTTGCGGCGGTCGGCGTAAATGACCTCACGCTGGGTGTTCATCACGTCGTCATAATCCAGAACGTCCTTACGGGTCTGGAAGTTACGGGACTCCACCTTCATCTGTGCCTTTTCGATGGCATTGGAGAGCATTCTTGCGTCGATGGGGGTATCCTCGTCAATTTTGAGGGTGTCCATCAGCTTCTGGATGCGCTCGCTACCGAACAGACGAAGGATATCATCCTCCAAAGACAGGTAGAAGCGGCTCTGGCCGGGGTCGCCCTGACGACCGGAACGGCCACGCAGCTGGTTATCAATACGGCGAGCCTCATGGCGCTCCGTGCCGAGGATGAACAGACCGCCCACAGCACGAACCTTTTCGGCTTCCACGGCAATGCTCTGCTTGTGCTCCTGCTGCTTCTCTGCGAACATCTGACGAGCGGCCAGAACGTCCTCGTTTGCGGTCTCAGCGTAGCCGGTGGCCTCGGCGATGACCTCGCCATTGAAACCGGCACGGCGCAGGTCAGCCTTTGCCAGATACTCGGCGTTACCGCCCAGCATGATATCCGTACCACGGCCAGCCATGTTCGTGGCGACGGTAACGGTTTTGAGCTTACCGGCCTGAGCGACGATTTCCGCTTCCATCTCGTGGTTCTTTGCGTTCAGAACGTTATGAGGGATGCCAGCCTGACGCAGCATCTTGGACAGGCGCTCGGATTTCTCGATGGAAACCGTACCGACCAGGATGGGCTGTTCCCGCTCGTAGCACTCCTTAATCTGCTTGACGATGGCACGGTATTTGCCCGCCTCGGTCTTATAAACCACATCGGGTTGATCCTTACGGATGACGGGCTTATTGGTGGGAATCTCCACGATATCCAGATTATAGATGGAGCTGAACTCGTCTTCCTCGGTCATGGCCGTACCGGTCATACCAGAGAGCTTGTCATACAGGCGGAAGAAGTTCTGGAAGGTGACGGTGGCCAGGGTCTTGGACTCGTTCTGCACCTTGACGGCTTCCTTTGCTTCGATGGCCTGATGCAGACCCTCGTTGAAGCGGCGGCCAAACATCAGACGACCCGTATTCTCGTCAACAATGATAATCTGGTTATCCTTGACCACATAGTCAATGTCCTTCTTCATCACACCACGGGCACGGATGGCCTGATTGATGTGGTGGTTCAGGGTGGTATTGTCCTCATCGGCCAGGTTTTCGACATGGAAGAACTTTTCGGCCTTGGCGATGCCACGAGCGGTCAAAGCGGCGGTCTTGCGCTTTTCTTCCACAACATAGTCATAATTCTGCTCGACCTCTTCGTCAATTTCCTTGTCCTCCAGCTCGGGGACGGTGTAGCAGGTCAGCTCCTTGACAAAGATATCCGCCTGCTGATACAGCTGGGTGGACTCCTCGCCCTGACCGGAGATAATCAGGGGGGTACGAGCCTCGTCGATGAGGATGGAGTCCACCTCGTCCACGATGGCGAAGGAAAGGCCACGCTGCACCACGTCACGGTCATACACGGCCATGTTATCACGCAGGTAGTCGAAGCCAATCTCGTTGTTGGTACCATAGGTAATATCGGCGGCGTAAGCGTCCTTGCGCTCCTTCTTGGTCAGGCCGTGGACAATCAGACCGACGGAAAGACCCATGAAGCGGTAGACCTTGCCCATCCACTCGGAGTCACGCTTTGCCAGATAGTCGTTGACGGTAACGATATGGACGCCTTCCCCGGCCAGGGCGTTGAGGTAAGCGGGGAGGGTTGCCACCAGGGTTTTACCTTCACCGGTTTTCATTTCAGCAATACGACCCTGATGCAGGATGATACCGCCGATGAGCTGAACCCGGTAGGGACGCAGACCCAGAACACGGTCAGCGGCCTCACGGCAGGCGGCGAACGCTTCGGGCAGAATATCGTCCAGCGTCTCGCCCTTGGCCAGACGGCTCTTAAACTCGTCGGTTTTGGCACGCAGCTCCGCATCACTCAGTGCCTTATACTCATCACCCAAAGCCTCGATTTTATCGACGATGGGAGTAATTTTTTTCACTTCTCTCTTGGAGCTGGTACCGAGAAGTGCTTTCAGAATACCCATATATTGAAATTCCTTTCTGCCCTCCACGAACCGGCCAACGTTGAGACCGCCGGGCATGGAAGAATAATTGATGTTCTTTGCTTCCTCTAAAATGGCTTTTTCTCCTCAGGAACGAAGTTTTTTGTCACTTTCGTTCTTTTCTGAAAGAAAAAGATATTCACACGTTTTGCATTATAGCACAAATCCCCAAAAGAAAAAAGAGGAATTTTAAAATTTTTCAGAAAATTTATCCTTTTGGCGCTTTGTCTCTGCTGCCACGCCTTCCGCCGCACGGCAAACCGGCCACTGAGGACAAAAGGGTCTGGAACACAGAAATACCCATGTTCCAGACCCAAAAAGTTGTTTGTTCAGAGCGTCAACGCTGTACGCCTGTCTACTCCAAATTATTCCACGGTGACGGACTTTGCCAGGTTGCGGGGCTTATCCACGTCCAGACCCTTGGCAACGCTGATATAGTAGCCCAGCAGCTGGAGGGGAATGATAGCCAGGCTGGGGCTGAACATCTCTTCCGTCTTGGGAACGTAGACGGTGAAGTCAGCGGTGTCCTCAATGCTGTAGTGGCCAGCGCTGGTCAGGCTCATCAGGTAAGCGCCACGGCTACGCACCTCCAGCAGGTTGGAGATGGTCTTTTCATACAGCTCCGCCTGCGTCAGAACGCCAATCACCAAGGTTCTGTCCTCAATCAGGGAAATGGTACCATGCTTGAGCTCACCGGCGGCATAGGCCTCAGAGTGGACATAGCTGATTTCCTTCATCTTGAGGCTGCCTTCCAGGCAGATGGCATAGTCCATACCACGACCCACGAAGAACACATCTTTTGCGTTGGCATACTTGGCGGCGAACCACTGAATCCGCTCCTTGTTCTCCAGGATACGCTCCACCTTGCCGGGGATGGTCTGGAGCTCGGTCAGCAGATCGTTGTAACGCTGCTCGCTGATGAAGCCACGCACCCGAGCGAACTGCACGGCAATCAAATCCATAGCGATGAGCTGGGTGGAATAGCCCTTGGTGGTGGCAACGGCGATTTCAGGGCCGGCGACGGTATAGAAAACGCTGTCCGCCTCACGAGCGATGGAGGAGCCGACCACATTGACAATGGCCAGGGTCTTCACGCCCATTTCACGAGCCATGCGGAGGGCGGCCAAAGTATCAGCGGTCTCACCGGACTGGCTGATAACGATAACCAGACCCCGCTTATCCAGCAGAGGCTTGCGGTAGCGGAACTCACTGCCCAGCTCCACACGAACGGGAATACGAGCCAGCTCTTCCACGGCGTACTGAGCGGCAATGCCCACATGGTAAGCGGAACCGCAGGCCACAATATAAATCTGACTGATGTCCTTGATTTCCTCATCGCTGAGGTTCAGGCCGGTCAGATCCAGCTTGCCGTTCTGATAGACAGAAGAGATGGTGTCCTGAATGGCACGGGGCTGCTCATGGATTTCCTTCATCATGAAGTGCTCATAGCCGCCCTTGTCGGCTGCCTCGGCGTTCCACTGAATCTGAGCCAGCTCCTTTTGGATGGTATCGCCGTTCAGGTCAAAGAAGGTGACATCCTTCTCGGTGAGGCGAGCCATTTCCAGATTGCCGATGTAATAGATGCTGCGGGTGTAGCGCAGAACGGCGGGCACGTCAGAGGCCACATACATACCGTCAGCGCCCTGACCGATAATCATGGGGCTGTCCTTACGAGCCACATAAATTTCGCCGGGAAAATCCTTGAACATGACGGCCAGCGCATAGGAGCCACGGATACGAACCATGGTTTTTGCCAGAGCGTCAATGGGGCCAACCTTGTACTTCTTGTAGTAATAGTCCACCAGCTTAACAGCAACCTCAGTATCCGTCTGAGAATAGAACTCATAGCCGTTCTTGACCAGCTTGTCTTTCAGCTCCTGGTAGTTCTCAATGATGCCGTTATGGACGGCGACCACCTCGCCATCCTCACTGACATGGGGATGTGCGTTGGTCTCGGAGGGCTCGCCATGGGTTGCCCATCGGGTGTGACCAATGCCACAGCTACCGGGGACAGCGAAACCACCGTTGGTCTTTTCGGACAGCGCCTTCAAGCGACCCTTTGCCTTTACAACAACCGTCTTTTTTTCTCCATCACGCACGGCCATGCCTGCGGAGTCATAACCACGGTATTCCAGCTTGGACAGACCATCCAGCAGGATGGGCGCTGCCTGAGCGTTACCGGTAAAACCGACGATTCCACACATATTTAAAACACTCCTTTGGGTTCAAGCTTTGACTTCTTTAAAGGCCATCCGCAAATATAGGCATACCGCTGACTTGGCTCTAAAGAATGTGCCACACATCCATGTTATTATATCCTATGTCCTTTCAAAAAGAAAGACTTCACGCCAAAAAATTAAAATTTTCAGCGTGAAGCGTCAATTCTCAAATATCTGGCACAGCAGAGCGGACAGCTCCTCCATTGCCTTTTCCTCATCGGAGCCGTCGATGACCAATTCAAAAGGCTTTCCCCTCAGTCGGCTCAAGCGCATCAGGGAAATTGCCCGCTTTGCGTCTGCAAATTCCTCCCCGAAAAAAATCATGACCATGCTCTGATACTTCGCCGCAGAAAAAGCGAACTGACCAGCGGGTCTGGCGTGGAAAAATTCCTTTTCCGCAAACTGAAACACTCTTGTTTTCACGTTTCTTTTCCTCTTTTCTGCTCCGGCACGTCTCCCCAACGGCCAGGGGAAGGAGCTTTCCCCCACCGCTCAACATTTCAAAAAAGTTCCCGGCCAGAAGAACATCAAACCGACCGGGAACACAAAAGAAACGACCAAAAGCTCATTTTCTATCCCTCATCGGGACAGAAGTTTGACTGCGTCAAGATTAGAAGAGGGTAACGACCTCATCATAAGCCTTAGCAACGGCAGCCAGAACGGCCTCATCCGTGACGCCAGAGATTTCAGAGAAAGCAGCGACAACGCCCTTTTCTGCAATCTTAGCCTGGAGCTCAACGCTCTGAGGATCAGCAGCGTTATCATAACGCAGAGCAGCACCGATGCCGATGACCAGCTTGTCCACGGGCAGACCGTACTTCATGGCGGTGGTCATGGGGCTGACCAGACGATCCGTAGCGGAGAGCTTACGCAGAGGCTCACGGCCAACACGAGCCACGTCGTCCTGGAGGTAAACGTTCTTGAAGCGCTTAATAATCTTCTCGATATAGGCGTAATGGGTTTCCTTATCGAAGCCGAACTCCTGAATCAGGCCGTCGCCGGACTGCTGCATAGCAGCGTGAACGATGCTATAGATTTTCTCGTCTGCAATGGCCTCGTCAATGGTTTTCTTACCGGCCAGGCAGCCCAGATAAGCGGTCATGCAGTGAGCGGTGTTCAGGGTGAACAGCTTGCGCTGGAGGTATGCCATCAGGTTATCCACCAGGCTCATGCCGGGGATGTTCAGCTCACCCTTGAGGCCGGACTTCTCAACGTCCCACTCGCAGTACTTCTCAACCACCACGTCAATGGGGTTCTCGGAACGGACAGGAGGAACGATACGGTCAACAGCGCAGTCAGCAAAACCAATATACTCGTCAGCCCATGCCTGTTCCTCTTCGGTCAGCAGTGCATAAACGTGAGCCTTGAGCTGAGAAGTGCCACGGATGGCGTTCTCACAAGCGATGATGTTCAGGGGAACGGTCACGCCGTTTGCCTTACGCAGAGCAATACCCTTTGCCACGTTGGGAGCGATGATTTTCAGGATACGCAGACCCACAGCAGTGGTCATGACCTCGGTCTCGGGGTCAGCAATGACGGGAACGATGTCGGTGCCAGCGGTGGAAACGCCGCAGACGTTGGTAATCTTCACGTCTTCCAGCTCAGTATCCATGATGTGGACGGTGTACTCGCCGTCCTGGTTCAGGCGGTCGATGATGGGAGCAGCAACGTCACCAAAAACGACCTTATAGCCGGCCTGAGACAGCAGCATACCGATAAAACCACGGCCAATGTTTCCGCCGCCAAACTGAATTGCAGTTTTCATAATCGAATTACCTCATTTCCTGTAAAAAAGTGGTTACTTCCAATTGCTTTGAAAGCCTGTACTCCTAATTTGAGGACAGACTCTGGGAAAGGTCACTGTGGGCGGCAGACAGAGAGGGGCAAATCTGCCGCCCACAGCTTATGATTCAATTATCTCTTGTATCTCTTGCGCTTTTGTGTCAATCAGGAGAGCTGCTTGAGGATCCAATCAGCGTCATCGGTGGTCTTCATAACATCCAGGACGTTCTCATCCTCCAGAGTCTCGCAGATCTTGCCCAGCAGGTCAAGATGCTCGTCGCCGATACCAGCGATACCGAACACCAGCTGAGCCTTCTCATCGCCGAACTGAACGCCGTCGGGATACTGGAGCAGAACGATACCAGTCTTCTTAACGGTGCCCTTTGCCTGAGTGGTGCCGTGAGGAATGGCAACGCCCATGCCCATGTAAGTGGTGACAAGCTTTTCACGCTCCTGCATAGCGTCAGCATAGCTTGCGTCAACATAGCCCAGCTTGGCCAGCAGCTCACCAGCGGCCTGGATAGCCTCTTCCTTGGTGACGGACTTCTGGTTCAGCTTCAGGCCTTCCTTGACCAGAATCTTCTTGGAGATAGCAACGGTGCTGGGCAGAGAAGCCAGGGGGGACTCAGCGTCAGTGGCGGCAGCGGGAGCATCACCGGTGGTCAGCTGGATGTACAGAGCGTCCAGAGCGGGGTCAGCCAGGAAGTTGCCAATCGTGACCATCTGAGCCTGAGGAGCGGACTTCTTAGCACGCTCAACCAGAGTGGTCTGAACAACAGCGATGTCACAGTCAGCGGGGATGTTGTCAACGGAGGTGTTGATAACGGTCAGGTCGGGGCGGACAGCCTTCACACGGTTGCGGAACTTGGTAGCGCCCATAGCGGAGGAGCCCATGCCAGCGTCGCAAGCGAAGACGACCTTCTTGACCTCAGCAGCATTCTTGATGCCGCCAGCAGCAGCAGTAACAGCAGTGCCCTTAGCCTCAGCCTTCATCTCTGCCATCTGAGACTGAGCCTCATCCAGGTTCTTAGCACCGGACATCTTGACGATGGGGGAAGCGATGACGAAGGAAACAGCGGTAGCGATGATAACGCCCAGCCAGGTGAGGATCATCTGGGAGGGAGGGCTCATCATGGTGAAAGCGATGATGGAGCCGGGGGAGGGAGAACCGACCAGGCCGCAGCCAGTAATCAGGTAGAAGAAGATTGCAACGATGTTGCCGACGATGGGGGCGATGATGACAACGGGATTCATGAGGACATAGGGGAAGTAAATCTCATGGATGCCGCCGAAGAAGTGGATGATGATAGCGCCGGGAGCGGAGGACTTGGTCATCTCGTCCTTAGCGAACAGGGCATAGGCCAGCAGGACGCCCAGACCGGGGCCGGGGTTGGGCTCCAGCATGAACATGATGGACTTGCCAGCTTCAGCAGCCTGAACGGTAGCAATGGGGGTGAAAACGCCGTGGTTGATGGCGTTGTTCAGGAACAGAACCTTTGCAGGCTCGATGAAGATTGCAGCCAGGGGCAGCAGGGAGTGATCGACCAGAACCTGAACGCCAGCAGCCAGGATAGCCAGAATGGCAGCCATGAAGGGGCCAATGACGACGTAGCCGACCAGAGCCAGCAGCATACCGATGATGCCAACGGAGAAGTTGTTAATCAGCATCTCGAAGCCTGCGGGCTGCTTGCCGTCGATTGCCTGGTCAAACTTCTTGATGACCCAGCCAGCCAGGGGACCCATAGCCATAGCGCCCATCAGCATGGGGGTACCGGGAGCGCCGGCGATACAGCCAACCACAGCGATTGCGCCCATAACACGGCCACGCTCGCCGCCGACCATCTTACCGCCCTGAGCGGCGATCAGAATGGGCAGCAGATAGGACAGCATGAAGGGCTGGATGGAGGCAAAGCCCTCATTGGGCAGCCAACCGGTTTCGATGAACAGTGCAGTAATGAAACCCCAAGCAATGAATGCGCCGATGTTGGGCATGACCATTGCAGAGAGGAATTTACCGAACTTTTGCAGAGCAGTTTTCATAGTTTTCCATCTCCTATTCTCGTTGTTTCTGATTGGTAAAATCTCACAAGCGCCTGTTCAGCCAGGGCCTTTGCCCCTATCAGGTCTCCGGCTCGCAGCGCCTGTAAAAAACTATCGTTCTCAGCCAGAAGCATACTGAACTGACTGATGACGGCGATGTGTTCCTCTCCGCCCGACATGGGGGCAAGGAGGATGACGGCTCCCAGCAGGGGATTTCCGTCGGTATAAATGGGTTTTTCCAGCTTGAGATAACCGAAACGGCAGTGCTCAATGGCCGCCGTCTTGCAATGAAGCAGGTGCAGCTTCATTTCCGGCAGGAAGGTGCTGGCGTAGGTCTCCCGGCGGGCAAGGTCATTGCTGATGATGCGCCGAGTCAAGATGCTGTCGGCAAAGAGGCCGGCGGCTTCTCCCAAAAGCTCTTCCTTATGCTGCACGCCGGAAAGCGTGCGAATGGAAAAGTGTTGAAGCACTTCCAGAATCTCCCGTCCGATGGTGTTCATGCGGCTGATTTGCGCCAGCGTGACCATGGGAACGGAATCGGAGGTGCGCTTCTGGACAGGAACGTTTTTCGCCCGATTCTCGTTGATGCGTTCCACCGTCTGGGTGATCAGGAGGATATCCTGCGCCTGTGGAATGGGATTGACGCAGATGCAAGGGTAATCCAATTGCAGTGGAACGGTGGAAATGACCAAATCAACGCCGCTGTCCTTGAGGGATTCCTGGTCGAGGCTGAAAGCGGACATAATCTGACGAATCTCCAGATTGTGGAAGGTTCGCATCAGGTTGGCCGCCAGCATCCGGGAAGCGCCCATGCCGCTGGGACAGACCACAGCGACGGTGACTCGTTTTTGTTCCACCCGCAGGGTTTCGGCGGCGGCTACAAAGTGCATCGCCACAAAGGTAATCTCGGAGGGAGAAACGTCTTTGATGCGGAGCAGGTCTTTAAAAACGCTGCATCCACGCTCAACGGCGGCGTAAATATCGGGATAATTGGTTTGGATGTTCTCCACCTGGGTATTTTCCAGGTGGATATTCATGGAGAGCCGAGAGATCATGGAATCCATGTGGCTAATCAGCTCTTCTATCATTCTTCCGCAGGTATGGAAGGGGAGATTTAACTCTGTTTCCACCGTGTTGACGATGGCCATGACCACCTGACTGGTGTTGATGGACTGAAGCTGTCCCCGGCCTGGCCGTCCCTTCGGCCACACACGGGCAGTAGCCAGGTGCATGGTAATGAACCCAATTTCTTCTCTTGGAATTTCCAAGCGGAAGTGCTGGCTAATCTGCCGGGCAATCTGGGTTGCTGTGGCGAACTCCGGCATTTTGAGCAGTTCCTCCAGATTGTCCTCGTCCATCTCAATCACTTCACCGCTCATCAGGCGGCGAATGGCAAGGGAGAGGTGAACCACCAGCGCCATATAGCCGCTGTCGGTGTATTGGATGCCCAGCTCTTTTTCCGAGCTGACCATGATTTTTTCCACAAAGCTGACAATTTGGGGGTCAATGTACCCAAACAGCCGCTCCCCGAAAATAGGCTGGCTTTCGGCGCTTTCCGTCCCTTTTCTCCCCCGGAGCAGACGGAGCAGCTCGCCCTCATCGGTGTATTCAAAGGCGGCGTTGGCAATGGCCTGGCGGTAATCATTTTCGCTTCCTTCCAGGAAAATGCCGACACCGGGTCGCCGAATCAGGCGGATATGGTAGGTATCCAGCCACTTTTCCACCTCGTCCAAATCGCTGGAAAGGGTTCCCTCCGAGATGTGGAAGCGGGAGGAAAACACATACGATTTAATCGGCTCTCGGGCGTAGAGCAGCTCGCCCAGCAGCTGGCGGCGGCGTTCCTTTCGGCTGTAAGTGGCTCGAACGGGCTCGGCACCAATGAGCTTTTGGATACGCCGCAGTCCCTCGGTGGACTCCGGGATGGAGAGACCCACGCCCGGCTTTCTCAAGAAGGAAAAATCGTTTTCCCGAAACCATTTCTCAATGGCGTCTAATTCTCGTAGAATGGTTCGGCTGGAAAACTCCAGCTCTTTTGAAATAGCGGCCAGTGTGACCGGCTCTGGAGCGCTTTGGAGCAGGATCTGAATAATCGAAAGCTGTCGGGAAGTCAGCTGTGCTCCGCCGTTTTTTCTTTCAACTTTTCTCACCCGTTCACCTTCTATTTCATTCTGTTTGATATCATTTTATAAATATCTTTTTCTTATTTCAACGTAAGGATGTTTGCCTTTTGTCCACATTAAAACTGACAAAAAAGTGACTATTGACAAAATGCACAATTTAAGTTTTCTGCTTCTGGTAAAATCGCCAAACCCCCGGGGCACTTTCCGTCAACGGTGACACCATCTTCCCAAAGCTTTCGACAAACTATTTTCTAGTTTCTCTCCCTATTTTACATCAAAAAATGTTTTTTACAAACCTTTTTATGGGCAAAAAAGAAAAAATGTCACCACCCATCAGGATGGTGACAAAAATGCAATTAAAAAAAGCAATCTCCTCAAGACAGCATGGTGACAAACATCACGTTTCTTTGAAAAGATAGATTTTCTTTCTGTTTTTATCAAAGAAAAGAATGAAACAGCGCCCATGCGCAGCAATTTGACCCGTTTCAGTCCTTTTTCCTGGATAGTGTCAAACTTGTCAGATTTCCACCTTTGCGGCGACCAGCTCTAGCTCCTCCAGCGCCACGCAGTTGGGAATGGCATGATTGGCGACATCTCTCAAGCACTGACCCAGGTTGTACCAGAGCACGCTTTCCACTTCCTCCGCCTGCAAGGTCAGGGCTTCAGGCTCCACATCCCGCCACAGGGCATAAACATTGCTGACCTGACGGTTCCAGAAGGGGCGATCCCGAAAAATATTCTGGGTGGAAAAGCTCCGCTGTCCACAATAAATCAGCTCCTCCGGCTGGGCATCCAGGCCCAGCTCTTCCTTCAGCTCCCGCAGAGCGGAAGGAACAAAATCCACACCGGCGGGAATATGACCCGCACTGGAAATATCATAGCAGCCCGGGAAGGAATCCTTGTTGGCGCTTCGTTTTTGCAGCAGCACCTCTATGCCGTCGTCTTTTTTCCGCAGAATCCAAACGTGGCTGGTGCGGTGGCGCACGCCTTCCAGATGGGCGGTTTCGCGGTCAATGGTCAGTCCGATGGGCTGGCCCTGCTGGTTTACGATGTCCAAAATTTCCATAATGGGTTCCTCCAGGGTTGGTTTTGCAATCCTTTTTTGCTAGGACTCTCATTATAGCAATTTCTTTTGGTTTTTCCAGCATTTTTTTGCAGAAAAACTGCACTGAAAAGAACACCCTCCAGCACCATTTTTTGTGAAAAACTTTTCTCTCGACATCGGGAAAGCCCTATGCTATAATACACTTTAACAGGTAAAAGTGACCAGCAGCAATTCTCACCCCAGAAAGGAAGAACCCTCCATGAGCATTCCCCATGATCCCATTATTCTCCTCAGCTACATCAACACCCAGCTCCGTGACAACTACAGCAGCCTCACCGAGTTCTGCAAAGCCATGGACGTGGATCAGCGTGACATTGTGATCCGCATGAAAGAAATCAACTACGAATACGACCCGGATCTCAACCGCTTTATGTGAAAAAAAGAAGTGACCCGACTCATTCAACCTCTGAGCCGAGTCACTTCTTCGCTATTTTGAAGTCCATTTTCATTGCGCTGACCTCACTTTCTGCAATTTAAGCGGTGGGAAGGAGCCATATCAAAAACATCCATGAGCTATCGGGATGGAGATAGGAGGGAAGGCTGGTATCCGGCCCAGCTACCGAAGTTCCAAACGTGGGAGGATGTGGAACTGTGCTTTGAATAGGCTTTTCTTTTGCCTGAGATAACTATAACAGAAGAAACCTATTTTGTCAATAACTTTTTTAAAGTTTTTTATATTTTATTTTCTTATCTCATTTCCGATGGACAAAGAAAAAAGCTCATCGCTTTCACGATGAGCTAAATGTTAGCACTACCTAT
>JAKSQD010000026.1 GCA_024404315.1 Oscillospiraceae bacterium | reverse complement strand
TCCCATCTAAAACGCACAAAAAGAGAGCTGATTCCTCTGAATAACGGGGGAACCAGCTCTCTTTTGTATCTATCAGAAAATTTGCGTCATGACACGACGAAGTGTCACCCCTCAGTCGGCTTCGCTGACAGCTCCCTTCTTTTCTGCTTGTATGGTGGGAGGGAACCTGCCTCCTGTGCCCGGAGGGGCGGAGGGGTTAGACGTTGAACAGGAACTCGATGATATCGCCATCAGCGACAACATATTCCTTGCCCTCGGTGCGCTGTGCGCCCTTTGCCTTGACTGCGGCGTAGTCGAAGCCACAGTCCGCCAGGGTATCATAGGCGATGACCTGGGCACGGATAAAGCCCCGCTCGAAGTCGGAGTGAATCTTGCCAGCGGCCTGGGGAGCCTTGGTGCCCCGCTTGATGGTCCAGGCACGGCACTCCTTCTTGCCATCGGTCAGGAAGGAAATCAGACCCAACAGGGTATAGCTTGCCTTGATGAGGCGATTCAGGCCGGAATCAGACAGACCCAGGTCTTCCATGAACATGGCACGGTCGTCGTCGTCCAGCTCGGCCAGCTCCTCTTCGGTCTTAGCGCAGATGGGAATGACTTCAGCGCCCTCAATATCGGCACGGGCTTTGACAATCTTGAAATACTCGTTGCTCTCGGGGTCAGACACGCCGTCATCATCCATATTGCAGGCGTAGATGATGGGCTTGATGGAGAGCAGACCCATTTCCCGCAGAGCAAAGCGCTGATCCTCGTCACTCTCGTCAAAGGCAAAGGTGCGGGCGCTTTTGCCCTCGCTCAGATGGGCTACCAGCGGCTCCAACCATTCCACTTCGGCCTTGGCGACCTTATTGCCGGTTTTGGCAGCCTTGGCCAGACGGTTCAGGCGGTTCTGAGCCAGCTCCAGGTCTGCCAGAATAAGCTCCATGTCGATGCACTCAATGTCTCCGTCGGGGTCAACGGCAACGGGCTTGGTGGCATCCTCCACGACGTGGATGATGTTATCGTCATCGAAGCAGCGGACGACGTGGACAATGGCATCACACTCACGGATGTGACCCAGGAACTTATTGCCCAGGCCAGCGCCCTCGGAAGCGCCCTTCACCAGACCGGCGATGTCCACAAATTCCACGGTAGCGGGGGTGATTTTAGTGGGCTGCCAGAACTCGCAGAGCTTGTCCAGGCGCTCATCAGGAACGGCCACGACACCGGTATTGGGCTCGATGGTGCAGAAGGGATAGTTGGCGGCCTGTGCGTTGCCGGTGCCAGTGATGGCATTAAACAGGGTGCTCTTGCCCACGTTGGGCAGACCCACGATACCTAATTTCATATTTATGTTGCTCCTTTTGGAAAAACAGGATGGAAATACCTCTGATTTTGTAGCGCAGACTCCGCAGGCGTGCGAAAAGTCCGTCCTAATGTTTTATTATAACAGAGGATTTTGGTTTTCTCAATATGAAATGAGGGATTTTTTTATAAAATTGGGTCGGATGCAGAGTGCTCTGTTGATTGCTACAACCTATTTCTTGTGATTGCTATAGAGCTTATCCGCAAATAAAAGCGTCCGAAAAGGTTCTGTCATTTGTGGCTATGTCCGTAACCTGCAAAAGGTACTTTTCCAGCGCTTTTTATGGGTGTTTCAAGGTGTTTTTCAGTGTTCGGGAAGGTGTACCTTTACAGAAACATGGAAAAATTGAGAGCTGTCACTTTTTATGAAAAGATCAAGGCAAAACAAAAAGCATCCCATTTCTGAGATGCTTCGTTGAAGATGAATAGATTGGCTTAATTCAGCAGATAACCGGCAAAATAGCTTTGGGTCAGGTAACTGCTGTTTTCAAAATAAACGCCGGTCTGGAAATCAGAGATCTCATCGCTGAGGAAGGAACGGAACATAGCAGTCAGACTGGTGGAAACGTCTTTGTCTGCCATAGTGTCTTGAATGAGGTCGCTATACAGCTTCCCGATTGCCGTATAAGAAGGGATGGAATAGTGACAATCAGAGATGGTGTCAAAGCTGCCCATTTCAATGTGGTAATCTTTAATCACCTCGTCTGAGACCTGCTCAAAGCTCAGACAGTGATTGACAGGAGCATCATAGAGGAGTTTTTCAATGCCGGGCAGTCCAATTTTATCCACGATGACTCCTCTTTTGTTATTGGTTCTGCGTCCAATAAACTCGATCAGGGAGCAGACATAAAACAGATCATTTTTTTCGCTGGGGGTCATAGATGATGTCGCTCCTTTCAAAAGTCAGGCAATTCAGAGCCGAAAGGGTGTGAAAACTGATCTGGTGGGTGGGATGACGGAACTCTGCCAACGTCCAAAACTGCTTTCTGTTGATGTCACCACGGAGGAAATCGTTGACATAGTTCCAGATGGTATCGTCCGCCATGGGACCTTCCACAATATCGTACTTATGGAGCTTTCCGCTACGGCAATCCGCAATAAAATCTAGCCATTCGTCACACATCCCATCGAATTTCAGAATAGACAGGGAATCATCCGGCTCATAACGGTATTGATTGACGATTGGCTCACCTGTACCACGGTTTGCCCAGCGGATTGCCTGCTGGAGGTTATTGGTGCAGTAAAGCCCCCATGAAAAGTCCTTTGTGTAGCGAGATTTGCGGACTTCGGGAAACTCAACGATTTGTTTGCTGGCATGGTATAAAATCATAGGGGGAGACCTCCTTTGATTTGGAGAATAGAAATTGATTGCTTTCTGATAACTTTTTTCATTTTACCATTTTTTCATATGATACTCAAGTGGAAAAATGATGTATGGTGACATGCTGAAATATCTAAAGTTTTGGGAATACAATCCCAAAAGTCAACAAAAATCAATCATTTTGGGAACGGCATCCCAAAACTGTACAGCAAACTGTATTCTAAAAGAAATCAGGTCGTATCTCCAGCCAAAGAAAACCCGGTATGACGGCAATTTGCTTGCAATGAGTACGAAATGGCAAATGTACATTCGTTGATTCCTGTGTATTTCCAGATATGACGGGTCAAAAAAGCCGAAATCACTTATAGGATGGTGAGGAAGCTTCGGATGGGGAGAAGAGGGACTTGTCGTGTGAGTGAATGATACAGGAAGTGATAGAAAACTCCCCCCATGTCATCTGAAACTGACACAGGGGGAGTGGAGGAAGAACACGACAGTACCAATACGATGAACCTGTCCACCGCAACAGGCAGTAAAGTTACTTCGTGACGGAGAATATTACTTTCTCTTCTTATAACCCTCGATCACAACGACCTCCAGTGCAGCCAGCACCAAAGCCACGACTACGTCAATGGCAATGGCAGCCACCTGCCACTTGTGCAGACCCTAATGGATGGCCTCGTCACCGTATGCACGGCTGTTGACCACGGTGTACATCTTCTCTGCAACGCTCTTGGTGTTACCTGTGGCGGAGAAGTACAGAACCAGAACATGACGCAGAGCCGGGTCAGAGGGGGCAGCATCACTCTGGGCGGGGTTGCCGGTCTCTGCCTCAATCTTGTCAGGGATTTCTGCGCCGATGTCCTCACTGGTGCCTTCGCCGGTGTCCTCCTGCTGAATCTGGGAGGTGCTCTGAGAGGCGGCACCGGTGTCTGTGCTGTCAGCCGGGGCACTACAGGCAGTCAGTCCCAGCAGCAGAATCACACTCATCAAAAGTGCGTAAATTTTCTTCATAATGGTCTCCTTTTTTTAAATTATCATAAGTTTTTGAAGGCTTATCGTGGTCTATTAGGTTCGGGGGGCTTTCAACATAGGTATTTATTACCCCATGATGAAATATATTGACACGGTGTCAGTAAATATAGTATATGCCATCATTGACACCGTGTCAATAAAAAACAAAGGCAAAAGCACATCAATTAAATATACCACCAAAACAGCAAATAATGAGAATTTTCTAATTATCAAGCCGATTTAAGCATATTGACATCGAGTCAGAATAGAGCTATAATAGTTAATGATGACACTGTGTCAAAATATATTATGGAGGCAATTATCATGAGCAAAAAACTGGTAGCCTATTTCAGCGCAAGCGGCGTCACCGCAAAGAAAGCAAAAACCCTTGCCGCAAAATTGGGGGCTGATTTATATGAAATCAGCCCTGCCGTCCCCTATACGAAAGCAGATCTGAACTGGATGGACAAAAAGAGCCGCAGCTCTGTGGAAATGAACAACCCCTCCTCCCGTCCTGAGCTGGACGGCTCCAAGGTGGATATCGCAGCATACGATGAGATTCATCTGGGCTTCCCCATCTGGTGGTATACCGCACCGACCATCGTGCTGACCTTCCTTGAGAGCTATGACTGGACTGGAAAGACCATCTATCCCTTTGCAACCTCCGGCGGCAGCGGCTTCGGCAAGACCGCTGATGTATTGGCAAAGTCTGCACCGGGTGCAGTGGTCAAGCCGGGAAACATGCTGTAACACCCAAATAGGAGAACACAGCAATGCCAAAGGGATCACCGGAGCTGACCAACGCCCGCAGGGAGGAAATCATCTCTGCCTGTGAGCAGCTCTACCAAACAAAGGGATTTAAAGAAATCACCCTTCGGGACATCGGAGCCATCACCTCCTTTACCCGAACCTCCATTTACAACTACTTTCAGACAAAGGAAGAGATTTTTCTTGCCATTCTAAAGCGAGAATATGACCTCTGGACGGAGGAGCTGAATCAGATGATAGAATCTCAAGCCACCATGTCCAAGGAAGAAATCGCTGACTGTCTGGCGGGAACGCTGGATAAACGGCAGCAATTATTAAAGCTTCTTTCCATGAATCATTATGACATGGAGGAAAACAGCCGCATGGAAGCGCTGACGGATTTCAAGATTTCCTATGGAAAAGCCCTGCAAACCGTGATGACGCTTTTGGGGAAATTCCGTCCTGAAATGACGGTAGCGGACAGACAGGGCTTTGTTTACGCATTTTTCCCCTTTCTTTTTGGGGTTTATCCCTACACCGTTGTGACGGAGAAGCAAAGGGCAGCGATGCAGGATGCCGGTGTGGATTACATCTATCCGTCTGTCTATGAGCTGATTGATGCCTGTGTCTTACGGCTTTTGTGAGACAAAAGTTTTGAAATATACAAAAATAACCGCATATCAGAACAACAAATACAAAATATCTATGAAGCGAGGTTGAAAACTATGCTGAAAAGAATCAAGCCGGGCACCGGCGGAAACCGCTATGTTCCCTATGAAGAGCGCAAGGGCGAAAAATCCGTGGTGTATTTCACCCGTGACCTGTCTCCTGCGGGTCTGAAAAAGATTTATGACCGTGTTTCGGCAGGCATTGAGGGCAAGGTTGCCATCAAGCTGCACACCGGCGAGGCAGAAGGCCCCAACATCATCCCCCGTCCCTGGGTGAAGGAGCTGTATGCCGACAAGCTCCCCGAAGCAACCATCATTGAGACCAACACCTACTATGAGGGCAGCCGATACACCACCGAGGAGCATCGAAAAACGCTGGAAATCAACGGCTGGACCTTCTGCCCCGTGGACATCACCGATGCAGACGGCGTGGCAGCCCTTCCCGTCAAGGGCGGCAAGTGGTTTGAAGAGATGCACGTCGGCAAGAACATGCTGAACTATGATTCTCTCCTTGCCCTGACCCATTTCAAGGGACACACCATGGGCGGCTTCGGCGGTTCCAATAAAAACATCGGCATCGGCTGCGCAGACGGCAGAATCGGAAAGGCGGAGATCCACACCATCCCCGGCTCTGCCAATATGTGGAGCATCAGCGAGGAGGAGTTCATGGAGCGCATGACCGAGTCCACCAAGGCAACCATCGACCATTTCGCCGGTCATGTTTCCTTTATCAATGTCATGAGAAATATGTCCGTTTCCTGTGACTGCGAGGGCTGCGAGGCAGAGCCTGTCGTTACGCCTGACGTGGGTATTCTGGCCTCTCTGGATATCCTTGCCGTGGACAACGCCTGCATTGACCTCATCTATAACCTCCCCAAGAAGGGCGGCAGACACATGATTGAGCGTGTGGAGACCCGCCACGGCCTGAGACAGCTTTCCTATATGAAGGAGCTGGGTATGGGCAATGACCGTTATACCCTCATCGACCTTGACCATGAGGATGCAGAGATTACCGCTCAGGAGGCTGTGAAGGATATTGCCCCCGAGTGGAACCCTGATGTCTATAACACCTTCCCGGGAAGAAACAAGATTCGCATCAAGTAAATAAGAGATGCTGCTTGTAAGAAAGGATGACTCCAAATGGCAGAAAAAATCGTTCAGACTGCAGGCAGAAACGCCCTTGGTGAGTTTGCCCCCGCATTTGCCCACTTTAACGATGATGTTCTCTTCGGGGAGAACTGGAACAACGTGGATATTGACGTGAAAACCCGTAGCATCATTACCGTTGTTGCCCTGATGTCCTCCGGCATCACCGATTCTTCTCTCATCTATCATCTGCAAAACGCAAAAAATCACGGTGTCACTCAGAAAGAGATTGCCGCCATCATCACCCATGTGGCTTTTTATGTCGGCTGGCCCAAGGGTTGGGCAGTGTTTCATCTGGCAAAGGAGATTTGGCAGGTGAATGAGGGCGACCTCCCCTATGAGGATGAAGCCATGAGAGCCCACGCAAAGTCCATGGTGTTCCCCATTGGTGAGCCAAATAACGCTTACGCAAAGTTTTTTGTGGGACAGAGCTATCTTGCTCCTGTTTCCACCGCTCAGGTCGGTATCTTCAATGTAACCTTTGAGCCGGGCTGCCGCAACAACTGGCATATTCATCACGCCGAGCAGGGCGGCGGTCAGATTCTGGTCTGCGTCGCCGGTCGTGGCTACTATCAGGAGGAAGACAAGCCCGCCGTGGAGATGAAGCCCGGCGACTGCATCAACATTCCCGCCGGTGTGAAGCATTGGCACGGAGCCGCTCCCGGCGAGTGGTTCAGCCACCTTGCCATTGAGGTTCCCGGCGTGAATGGCTCCAACGAGTGGCTGGAGGCGGTCAGCGATGAGGATTATAGCATTCTGAAATAAGAGCCTAACCGTAAAAAAGCATAGCAAAAGGGGACAGTTTTGACGCTGTCCCCTTCTTTTTTGCTATTTTGAACTTTGAAAGATATTTCCTCAGAGAAAAGATAAATCCGAACGTCTCTTCGATACAAAGGACGTTCGGATGATCGGTGTTTGGTCCGAGTGGAGCGACTCGAACGCTCGGCCTCTTGCTCCCAAAGCAAGCGCGCTACCAACTGCGCAACACCCGGATAACGGGATTATTATAACCGATTGGACAAGAAATTTCAAGGGATTTCTTGTAGTTTTTCAAAAACTATGTTATGATGAACCATATACCGCAAAAACGGCGGAGCAAGCGTTTTTCTCCGCTTCACACTATAGATTATGAGGTAATCCCCATGAGAATGCGTAAAAAGAAAAATCTTCTGCCTCGTTTGGAGCGAGTGGCGGAATTTCAGGAAAAGGATCCCTACGCCCGCCGTGGTGACTGGCGCAGCTGGAAGCCCGACTGCACCGCTCTTTATCTGGAAATCGGCTGCGGCAAGGGTACCTTTACGGTAGAGACTGCCGCCGCTCACCCTGATGTGCTGTTCGTTGCCGTGGAAAAGGTGGCGGACTGCATTCTGTTGGCCATGGAAAAGGCTCAGGCCAAGCATCTGACCAACGTGGTGTTTGTGTGTGACGATGCCGCTCGGCTGGGGGAAATGTTCGCTCCCGGCGAGGTCAACCGCTTGTATATCAACTTCTGCGACCCCTGGCCCAGCAAGCGCCACGCAAAGCGCCGCTTGACCTATGAAGACTTTCTCAAGTCCTACCGTGCCATTCTGCCCATGGGCGGCGAAATCCACTTCAAGACGGATAACCGTCCCCTCTTTGATTTCTCCCTCACCCAATTTCCCAGAGCCGGTTACACCCTCAGCGAAGTGACCAACGACCTCCACGCCGACGACCCCAACGTGATTATGACCGACTATGAGGCTCGTTTCGCAAAGGAAGGCGCTCGCATCAATCGCTGTGTGGGCACGGTGACAGAGCTGCCGGAGCAGCTCGGCGAGGAGCCGGAGCTCGGCCTGCTGCACTATCTCCCCGAGGATTTGGAGCATCTGGAATACACTCCCTACGGCATGGCGGACGTGATTGAGCAGGAAATCCTCCGCCGCAAGTCCGAGGCACGCAAGGCGGCCAAACAAGCCGCACAGGGATAATCACCACACTTTCCATCAACCCTTTTTGGAGCCGGAGCAATCCGGCTCTTTTCTTCTGCCAAACGTGCCGCATCAGCCAGGCGAGAAGCGGTGGTAATTTCATGACCGTGTTTGTCTTTCTCTTGTTCCTGGATTATTTTGTGCATTTGAGAAAAGCGCTGGAATCAGGGCTGTTTTCATGCTATGATAACAGCAGCAAACATGATTCATACTCTTGCGGTGTTCCTGGCTTCCGGCGTGTCAAAGCCGTGAGCACGGGCAGCATCTGCAACAAAGCAAAATAACCGGTTTCACTACCACTGATTTAGGAGGAGATTTCCCATGACCTTTACCACTGCTCCCTTCGGCAAGCTAGCGGATGGCACGCCCGTCACGCAGTACATCCTCTCCAACGACAGGGGCATGACCCTGAAAGCGCTGGACTATGGATGCGTCGTCCAATCCCTCATTGTCCCCGACCAGAACGGCAACCCTGTGGATGTGGTTCTGGGCTATGACGATCCCACCTGCTACGCCAACGGCGGCTGCTTCTTTGGCGCTTTTGTGGGGCGCTATGCAAACCGCATCGGCGGCGCTCGCTTCCAG
Source organism: Oscillospiraceae bacterium (assembly GCA_024404315.1). Lineage (GTDB taxonomy): Bacteria > Bacillota > Clostridia > Oscillospirales > Oscillospiraceae > Onthomonas. The sequence goes on along the minus strand of JAKSQD010000026.1, from coordinate 21,735 downwards.
GTGAATGGCACGCCCGTAGTGCTGACCCCCAACGAGGGAGAAAACCACCTTCACGGCGCTTACCCCTTCCGTATGTTCGCCGTTGAGCGGCAGAGTGATTCCCTAATCTTCCGTGGCACCAGCCTCCCCGAGGAAGAGGGCTATCCCGGTAAGGTGGAACTGGTCATCACCTACACTCTGACCGAGAACAACGGCTTTGTTCTGGACTACCAGGCCACCACCGACGAGGATACCGTCATCAACCTGACCAACCACAGCTATTTCAATCTGGCGGGTCACAAGGCAGGCTCTGCCCAAGCGCATATCCTCCAGATTGCCGCCTCCCAGGTGACGGAAGTGGGCGCTGGCAGCATCCCCACCGGCCAGCACTTCGACGTGACCGGCACGCCCTTTGACTTCCGCACCGCCAAGCCCATTGGCCGTGACATTGACATGACCTTCCCCCAGCTGGCAGCCACCGGCGGCTATGACCACAATTTCGTGCTGGACGCTCCCAGCCTGGAACGGCCCTTTGCCTCCGCTTACTGCCCCGAAACCGGCATTGTCATGGACTGCTACACCACTCAGCCCGGCGTACAGTTCTACAACGCCAACTTTGTGCAGGACGACCCCTGCAAGGGTCAGGGCAAGGACGGTGCTGACTACGGCTTCCGCTGCTCCTTCTGCCTGGAAACCCAGCACTTCCCCGACTCCCCCAACAAGCCCCAGTTCCCCACGACTCTCCTGAGAGCGGGTGAGCGGCTGCACGAGGTTACAGAATACCGATTCAGCGTTAAGGCAATACCGCATAATAGGGACGTGCGGATTGCGCAGTAATTTTGCTTCCAAATTTGTTGGGAAAGCCGCAGGAATACTGACGTATTTCAAGGGTTTTGCGGCAAATTTGGGAGTGAAAGGACAAGCAAGACGCACATTCGACTATTGTGCGGTGTTGCCTTAAGTAAAAGAAACCCAAAAAGGCCATACGCCTCAAGCAGAACGCTTTGAGGAGTATGACCTTTATTCATGGGTTAATGGGTTAATTGCTTTCTTCTTTCTTCTTCCGCAGATGGTAGAAGGCCGAGCTTAACCAAATACTCACCTGATACAGCAGGATGATGGGCAGCGCCACCATGACCTGAGAGAAGATATCCGGCGGGGTAATCAGTGCCGCCAGGATAAAGCTCACCACGATAGCGGGCTTTCGCACCTTTTTCAAGAGATCCGGCTGGATGAGTCCCAGATTGGTCAGCACCACGCTGAGGAGCGGCATTTCGAAGATGATACCGAAGATCATAAACACCGTCAGCAGGAAGCTGGTGTATTTCTCAATGCTGATGGCGGCGGAAACCGTGCTGTTGCTCAGTCCAATGAGGAAATTCAGCATAAAGGGCAGGGTGATTTTATAAGCAAACAGAATGCCCAGGCAGAAGCACAGCAGGCCGAACAGCATGGAAAAGCCGAACATCCGCTTTTCGCCCTTTTCCAGACCGGGCTGGGCAAAGCTCCAAATCTGGAACAGGATGATGGGCACGCAGCAGATAATGGCACCCAGCACAGCAATACGCAGGTACTCAATCAGCAGCTCCTGCGGGGAGAGGTAAACGTACTGATAGCCATAGTCCGTTCCCATGTCGGTGAGAACCTTGAGGAACTTGTCCGCAATGGGGATAAACACCGCCGTCAGCACCGCAAAGGGAATCACGCAGATGAGGATACGGTTCCTCAGCTCCTTCAGATGCCCCGTCAGAGGCATAGAGCCGTTCTGTCCCTCCGTTTTTGTCTTGGCTGCCATTGGCTCAGTCTTCCTCGTCGTCCTTCACTTCGTCGGCAGACTTGGTGGACTCGTCGTCCTCCATGCCCTTCTTGAAGCTCTTGAGGCTCTGACCCAGCATCTTGCCCAGACGGGGCAGCTGCTTCGGGCCAAAGATAACGATGACGATTGCCAGAACGATCAGTAATTCAGTAGGGGATGCACGCATGATAATTTCTCCTTTTTTGTTCCATCTATAGTGGGTGATTTATGCTTCTTCAAGGACGGATTCGACCTCCTTTGCGGTCTCCTCCATATCCTTTTTTACGTCCTTCATCGGATTCAGAGCGTCCTTTGCCATCGCTTCTGTTTCCTTTGTCACATCCGCAAAGGGGTCAAAGGCTTCCTTCACGGTGGATTTCAGCTCCTTTTGGATGCCGGTCACTTCCTTCTGAACATCCTTGATGGGCTCGATGACATCGCCCATGGTCTCGTCCAGCGCCTCACGCACCTCTTCTGTCGTCTCGTTCAGTGCTTTGCGGAAGCTCTGCAAGGTTTTTCCCACGTTTCTGGCGAAGTAGGGCAGCTTGTCCGGTCCAATGACCAGCATTGCCACCACCAGAATCACCAGAATCTCTGAAAATCCCAGCTTCATTGGCGTTCCTCCTTATCGTTTTGCGATCATCTGCATCCGCTTTTGGGTGCAGGCAACGCATAGTCCGTTTGGTGTTTTTGCTTTCATCACCGCTCCGCAGCTTCGGCAGATCAATTTTTTCACCGAAGCCAGCTTCAAGGGGCGAAAATCGCTGATGCGGATTCTCTGAGTGCCTTTCAGCGCCCTGGGGTGGCACGCCAGCTCACAGCTTTTGCAGTTGACACAGCGCCACGATTCCAAAACCAGCATCTCGCCATCCTCGGAAATGCTCAGTGCTTTGGTGGGACACTTTTTCACACAGATGCCACAGCCAGTGCATTCGCCTTTGACCTCCGGTATCTCCCAGAAAAAGTCCTGCTTGGCCTGTTTCATGGGCGTATGCAGCAGCTTTCGGGCGGAAACACCGTCCAGCCGTAGTTCGTCGGCACTGAGGATGGGATACTGTCTCAGCAGAGTTCCCACGCCGCTTTTGGAGAGATTTGCCGCCTCTTTTATCAGTCCACGGCGGGAGTATTCCTCCTCTGGCTTGGGTGCGGTGTCGGATGACTTGGCCAGCGTGACACGCTCCTCGAACTGCGCTCCGCCGAAAAAGCTGTGAAGCTGCTGTAAATTCTTCCCCAGCAGGTCACGGCAGGCGGTATGCTCACATCCGCCGCAGGACTGCAAGTCCAGCACCAAATGTTTGTGGAAGGCGAGATAGGCCAGCTGCTCCCATGTCAGCTCACACAGACAGACCCTGGTCAAATCGTTTGCACGCTCCGACTGTTCACAACCCAGCCACACCGTGTCACGCTTTCCGTTCCGTAGGTTCAAAAGCTGATTGAGCTGATTTTCTGAGGGTGTAATTGCTCGTGTATCACAAACCGACGCACAGCGCCCGCAGTCGATGCAACCAGCCCAGCTTTTGACCACCAGACCTTTGCCGATGACCTGTTCCGGGCAGATATCTATGCAAGCGGTACAATTTCTTCTGCGGTACTGGTTGACGCATTGAGGTTTGTTGATGGTGGGGTGGGGCAGCTCGGTCAGCTTCCCCAACGCAAAACCGCTTAACAGTCCCATTTTCAGCCCTCAACGGCGTGTTCCAGCAGGAATTTACCAACCTTTAGGCAGGAAAGGCGCTCACGCATCAAGGCTTTCAGCTGGGGAGACTTCTGTCGGACTCTGGGAGAGGCTTTCAAATATTCCTCCATTGCCGTTTCAATCTCATGGTCGGTGGGCTCCAATCCTTCCTGCTCTGTGATGCCATCCACCACAAGCTGCTTGGTGATGGCCTTGGAAGCACGCTGGCGCAGCTGCTCCTCCAATTCACTCTCAGTGAGGTGATTGCGGCTGAGATACTTCTCCATGGTGGTCTTACTGGTGGCCAACTGCTGTTGCAGCTGCTTTTTCAGGCGCTCCACAGTGAATTCCATCAAAGGCTGAGAGATGACCGCCTGAGCGGAGGCAATGACCTGCTCCAGCAATTCTCCCTCCAGCTTTTCATCCTCCTTGTTGCGGTGGAGGCGGATGCGCTGCTGACGGACGGCCTCGGTCATTTCCGCAAGGTCAGCGTAGCCCTCTTTCCGAGCAATTTCATCACTGGGGGCGGGGACGGTGAAATGTCTGACCTCGTGGAGGGTGATAGCAAAGACGCATTCCTGCCCACGAAGCTCTTCGGCGGGGTATTCTTCGGGGAAGGTGACGGAAATCTCAAAGCTTTCCCCGGCGCTGCGTCCCATGATTTGCTCTTCAAAGCCTGCCACAAAGGTATTACTCCCCAATTGAAGGTCAAAATCCTCAATTTTGCCATCATCAAAAGGCTGACCGTTCAAATAACCGATGAAATCAATCTGAACGAAATCACCACGGGCGGCGGAATCGTTGACGGAGAGATACTCACCATGACGGACACATCTCCGCTGCAATTCTACCTCCACCTCACGTTTGCCCAGAATGGTTTCTGGCCGGGTCACGGGCAGCTCTTTATATTGGGGCACTACGCAGGCAGCAGAGGCACTGCCCAGCATAGGCAGAGAAAAAATTTTTTCATAACGAAGCTGATTCAAACTTTTCGCTCCTTTCTGAATCACTTTTGATGGGCACAGTATAGCAAATCAGGTTACATTTGAGAATTTTATTTTTTACGCTTTTTACATTTGCAACTTCTTATTTTTTATCATATCTTTATTATAATTTCATACAAAGAGAAACACAGCTGTTAAAGCATCTTTTTTGCTCTGACAGCTGTGTTTTTGTTATTTATTCCTTTGTTGTGGTACCCTTGGCGTAATGCACGGGCAGACAGGCGAGCATAGAGGAGGCGGCGGAATCTTCTTTTAACAGAAGCTCTACCGCCGTTTCTGCAATTTCCCTGACGGGCTGAACAATGGTAGAACAGAAATGGTCTTGATAGCCGAATTTTTTGATACCATCAAAGCCGATGAGCTGCACATCCTCTGGCACACGGAACCCCTCGTTCCGCAAGGCGTTTTGATAGCGGTACGCCAGCTCATCCGTATTACAGAACACGCCGTCAAAATCAAATTGACCGTCGTGGATGTGGCTGTGCAGGAACTCCCAAACCATCTCGTCATTGTCCTCGGCGTTCCAGCAGATATCAAAGGAGACACCCGCCGCCTGACACGCTGAACGGAAGCCGTCAATTCGCTTATCGGGCTCACTGGGTACGGCGCTGGACATCTGCACGCCCAGCAGGCGCTTGCAGCCCAGCTCCATCAGCTTACGAGCTGCCATCTGTCCGCCGCCGTAGTTGTCCGAGGAGACACAGGGCACATTAGCAGCCGCCTGACGGTCGATGGTAACGAAGCGAATGTCACTGGGAACATGGAGCGCCGTGCCGCAGGTGAGGGCAATGATACCATCCACCTTATACTGAGTGGCGATGCTGAAGCACTCCACCTCTTCCTCAGCCTTGGAGTGGGTGATATACATCAGCATTCGATAGCCCTTTGCCTTCAACGTCTGACTGATGCACTCTGCCAGCTCACCAAAAAACTGATTGCGGAGGTTCGGCAGAATGAAGGCAACCGTATTGGTTTTATTGGCTTTCATCCCCCGTGTGTAGCTGTTGACCCGATAGCCCAGCTTATTGGCGGCGGCAAGCACTCTCTTTTTATAAGAATCGCCTACGGGAATGTCGTTGAATACCTTAGAAACCGTTCCGAGGGCGACACCGGCTTCAGCCGCTACATCCTTCATCGTGGGAGCGTTACGTTTTGCCATGGTATCACCTCATTTTTTCTTGCGGTATTCGCCAGGAGAAATGCCGTATTCCCGTTTAAAAGTTCCAGAAAATTGGGATACGCTTTCATAACCTGTTTCTTCACAGATTTTTCTGACGGTATAATCTGTTTCGGTCAGCAGGGCGGCTGCGGTAGCGAGCTTTTCCCGCCTGAGCAGCTTGGAAAAATTTTGTCCCATGGTCTCCCGTACCAGCGTACTGAAATAGGACACGCTGAAACCGAAATGATCTGCGGCAGATTGGAGCGTTACCTCAGAGAGGTGGAAATGGAGGTAATCCAGCAGCCGTTTTTCATCAAAGGTATTGCAGGAGGTTTCCGGCAGGCACAGCGGATCCGGCTCCTCGCTGTTGAGCAGGAGCGCCAGCAAGGTGGTTAAATGACCTTGCAGCATGATGTTAAAATATTTATGCGGGTGTTCACATTCAGCAAGCATCTGTTCCATCACGGCGAGAAGCTCCGGTTCTACTCCGGTGCGGAAGAGGAGAAAGTCATTTTCCTCCACGTCCAGCTTGTCACGCAGAACGGAACGTTCCATGTGCTCCGACAGAAGCTCACCACAAACGCTGTGGAAGGTACGCTTTTTGATACCTGCCTGATAAATCACGCAGGTAGAAGGAACACTCAACTGATGAAGGGTGTTGGGCTGGATGATAACCAAATCACCCGGCACAAGGGAGAGCGATTTGGAGCAAATGACATCGGTACAAATGCCCTTCACCACATAGTAAAGCTCTACAAAGTCGTGCTGATGGGTCTGAGCGGGGCTGAATCGGCGGGCTTTCTGTGCCAGGAGGTTGAAATATCCCAGCATCTCCTCGCCGTAGGTGGGAATGATATCCTCCGTGGAGGTCACATCCCAGATGGAGAAGGGCTCGGAGGTATTCTCCCAGCGGAAGCGGAAGGCATCGCCGTCATAGTGGGCGTTTTTTTCCAGCTGACATTGTTCCAGCTCCGTCAGACTATCCCAGAAGCGGCGGCTCCTGCGATGATCCGAGGAGGACAACAGCTGATATTGTCGCAGAAGCTCTTCCTGACGGGAATATTCATTTTTGTCACGAAAATTCTCCATAGGATGCCTCTTTCAATCACAATAATTTCAGTCACCCTTCTGTCACGGCTGCGCTGTGCACTCTCCCCCCACTCAACCAAGCAGAAAAGGTTTTGTGGGGGGAGCAAAACACTCAGATATTCAGCTCGTACTTTTCCACGTCCAGAACCACCTGGCCGTCAGACTCAAAGCTGATGGAATCGGCGGTCTCGGGAGCATACAGACGGAAGGTGGCGGCCTGCTCGCCGTCATTGACGAAGAGCTCCACGCTGAAGCGATCCATAATCACTCTCAGCTTGATTTCGCCGTTCTTGGGAGTAACGAGGAAATCACGGACATGAACGATATCAAAGCGGCCACCGCAGCGGGTGCGGTCAATGCGGACGGTGGAGGAATCGGGCTTGTAACGGATGACGGTGCAATGCTCCCCATCCTTTGCCAGATTCAGCTTGAAGCAGTTATAAACAGTATCGCCGGAAGGACAGACATGGACGGTCATATCCAACACTCTGCCCTTCACGCCGTTGAGGTTGCATTCACGGCTGATGACCAAATTCTCGTAAAAGACCTTTCTGCCGTGGTAGTTTGCCAGCTCACGGACAGGATTCTGAATCAGTCTGCCATCCTCACGGATGTTCAGCTCACGGGGGAGGGTCATGCTGCCAAAAATACGGATACCCTGAACCTGGCAATTGGTGGTTGTCCAGTTCTGCATCCAGGCAATCATGATTCGGCGGCCATCGGGAGTCTCCAGGGTCTGAGGAGCATAGAAATCAATACCATAGTCGATGGACTGAACATGCTGGCGGTCAAACTTGTGGTTTTTCTTGTCGTAGTCACCGACAAGGGCAATCACGCCGTAACCTGCGTGGAATTCCAGTCCCAGGGGGGTCATCTCCTGCGGAGAAACCAGGATTGCGCTCTTGCCATCCAGGTTGAAGAAGTCGGGGCACTCCCACATTTTGCCGTATTCGTTATAGCAGGCATCGAGAATGGTGATAAACTGCCACTTATAGGCATCCTCACTGCGATACAGCAGCACGGAGCCGGAGCCGTCAGCGGGACGGTTGCCCACAACGGCGTAATAGCACTTTTCCTCTGCATCGTACCAGATTTTAGGATCACGGAAATCCAAATTGCTGGCTCCCTGAGGCAGGTCGGAAGCGTCCAAAACGGGGTTGCCTTCATACTTTTCATAATCAACACCGTTACCGATGGCAATGCACTGGTGCTGAATCTCATCAATAATGCCGTCTACTCGACGAATATGATAAACGCCGGTGTACATCAGCAGTTGTCTGCCGTCGGGCATTTCCACAGCGGAGCCGGAGAAGCAGCCGTCGGGATCAGCGTCGGTATCGGGAGCAATAGCACAGGGCAGATATTCCCACTTGATGAAGTCCTTGGTTTTGACATGTCCCCAGTGCATGGGTCCCCATACAGTTTTATAGGGATGATACTGGAAAAAGAGGTGATATTCGTTTTTATAAACGGAAAAGCCGTTGGGGTCGTTCACCCAGCCGATGGCACCGGTAACATGGAAAACAGGACGCTCCTTATTGGCGTAGTGCATATACTGCTGTTCAAAGTCTCGTGCCTGCTGTAATTTTTCACTGGTCATCGTAAGATACCTCCGTAGAGTGTTTGGTCATTCACCATATATCATGGAGCGTCAGGCTGTTCAATCGGAGAGGCCTTTCCCTTCTGCTGATGATTTTGGACAAAAGCAGATAAAAAATAGATGCTGCGCCATATCATGGAAAAATGATAAATGATGAGGGATAGGTTTGAAAAAAGAAGGAATGGCTCCCGCCCAGAGGACGAAAGCCATCCCAGAGGAAAAGGAAAAGAAAAAACATGAAACGAAGGGAAAAACGGCCTCATTCGAGGGATTCCAACCCGTTACGGCGGGAACCCCTCTTTTATGTGTGGTGAAACCGTTTGCAGGAGTGAGTTCCTTTGTGACAGGTAGCTCTCCAACGAAGGGAAAGCCACCCAAGAAAAGGAACAAAACAAGAAAGTAAGCCATATCAGCACTGTTTTCTCTATCCGGGGCGGCTCGGCGGTCTCAATGCAGAGCCGCCCCTTTCATAGAGGAGAAAAAACAGAAAAAACACATTGGGCGGACGGGTGACGGAAAACCGCCCGCCGAATCAAGGAAGAAAAAACTGTGTCTTTCGCAGAAAGAACACAAAACCAATGTTTCAGCACGAGAAACAGCAGTTTTCTGCCCTTTCGGGAGCTGCCCTGCCCGAAAACAAGGCAGCTCCGTACTTAGGGGGAGGTTTGTTCAGCAGTCGCAGACTGTCAAACAAGGAAACCTATAGGGGATCAATATGTGTAAGGGGGAAATTATGCGTAGAAAGCATCCACATACTGCTGGTTGATCTCCAGCATCTTGGACAGCTGACGGCTCTCGAGGTCGGCCAGGAAAGCATCCCAGTCAGCATCGTTGAAGCCGTTCATGACCCAGTCAGACTTCTTGTTGTTGATGGTGGGAGCCAGGTCAGCATACAGGTCGGACAGGGACTTAGCATCCTCGGGAGTCATGAAGACGTTGGGCATGAAGACATCAGTGTTGACGTTGGGAGCATAGATGTCCTTGATCCAGTCCAGACGATACTGAGCATCGTCGGGGCAGGTGACATAAACGCCATAGTACTCGTCCAGGATAGCCAGAGGACCACCGACAGCCTCAGCCTCACGAACCTCAACGGGGGAAGCGCCGTCGAGAGGAGCATGCTGGAGCATCTCGTCGCCGTTGGCGTTGGTGCCCAGAACGAAGATGTCGAAGTCGTCATCCTCGCCGTAGGTGCCCCAGTTGTTCTGAGGAGACTGGAAGGGATCATACATCTGATCCAGCCAAGCAGCGACCAGAGCGGGGTTCTTAGCGTTAGCGGTGATGACGCAGCGGCCACGGTCATAACCGGAGGTGAAGGAGCCAGTGTCGGGAGTGACGTTGACGATATCAGCCTTCAGAGGAGGCAGGGGCTGCCAATCCCAAGTGGAGGTGTCCATGCCCTCGCCGGTAACGTTGACGACGTTGGCAACGTCCCAAGAGAAGCAGACGCCATAACGGCCGCTCTTGCCCTTAGCAACGTAGGTGGACCAGTCCTGAGTGAAAGCCTCAACGTCAACCAGGTTGTCAGCAACCAGCTCATGCAGCCACTGGAGACCCTTCTTGAAGCCCTCCTGGGTAGCGGTGCAGACGACCTTCTTGTCGTTGTTGACAGCGATGTGCTTCCAGGTATCGGGATCGCCCAGACCCTCGCCGAAGCCGTTGATCAGGATGCAGGGATCCTGGCCGCCGTCGTTCATGATGCAGGACATGGGGATAACGTCGCCGTCAATGTTGAACTCAGCCTTCAGAGCAGCAGCATTGTCACGGAAAGCGGTCAGAACAGCCTTGAACTCGTCAACGGTGGTGGGCATCTCCAGGTTCAGGAACTTCAGCCAGCCGGTGTTGATGAAGGGCATGTTGTCCAGCAGCTGGATAGCGGTCTTCTCGGAGCCGAGCTGCTCGATCCAGGGCAGAGCCCACATGTGACCGTCAGTAGCGGTGGACATGTTCTTATACTGAGGAACCTTCTCAAAGACGGTCTTCAGGTTGGGCATGTAGTTTTCGATCAGATCCTCAACGGGGATGATGACGCCCTGCTTAGCAAACTTCAGCAGGTCGGTATCACCGAAGCCAGCGGTGAAGACGAACTCAGCCAGGGTCTTGATGTTGGACATCTCGAGCTGGATCTTGTCGCCCCACTGGTCGCCCTGGATGGCGTTCCACTCGACGTGGACGTTGGTCTTCTCTTCCAGGCGCTTGAAGATGGTACGGTTGTTGGGCTGAGACTCGGTGCCAGCGGGATAGTTAATCAGGCCGGTCAGGGTAGCGGTTTCAGCCAGGGGGAAGGTCAGATCCTCGGGAGCAACGTCAGTGGTGTTGCCACCGGTAGGAGCAGGATCAGACTTGCCGCCGCCGCAAGCGGTCAGCATCAGAGCAGAAGCGGACAGAGCGCCGGTAGCAGCCATGCCTTTGAGGAAGCTGCGACGAGAAATGTTCTTCATGTGTTTTTTCTCCTTTTTGAGTGATATTATTCACCCGGCCGATACCACGGACAAAAATCCGTGGATATGGTCAGGTAAGTGATAGAGGAAAGGGGACTGCGCAGAGGGGATTAGCCCTTGACAGCGCCAGCCATAGCACCGGCTTCGAAGTATCTCTGGAAGAAGGGATACATAACCAGCAGGGGCAGAGAGGAGATGATGATGGTAGCATACTTCAGCAGCTCAGCCAGCTGGGCACGCTCTGCGGTAGACTGCATGTCGGCGACCATGCCGGGCTCGGGCTGGTTCTGAATCAGGATGGAACGCAGAACCAGCTGGAGGGGCTGCTTTGCGGAATCGTTCAGGTAGACCATGGCGTCGAAGTAGCTGTTCCACATACCAACGAACTGCCACATAGCCAGGGTTGCGATGATGGGCATACAAACGGGCAGCAGGATCTGGAAGAAGTAAACCATCTCGTTTGCGCCGTCAACGTCAGCAGCCTCACGCAGATCCTTGGGGATGCCCTGATAGTAAGTACGGGCAACGATCATGTTGTAGACGTTGAATGCGGGGGGCAGGATGATAGCCCAGATGGTGTTCAGCAGACCCAGGTTGTTCATCAGCAAGTAGGTGGGGATCAGGCCGCCGCCGAAGTACATGGTGATGACGAACATGATGTTGAAGAAGCCACGGCCACGGAAGTCATCACGGGACATGGGGTATGCTGCCAGCAGGGTGAGCATGGTGGTCAGAGCGGTAGAAGTGACGGAATAGATGACTGCATTCTTGAAGCCGACCCAGATCTGGCTGTTTTCCATAACGCGCTTATATGCGGTCAGAGTCCACTTGCTGAAATCGAAGGTCAGACCCTTGTTCTGAAGGGTGATGGGGTCGATGAAGGATGCGAGGATGATGTAGACCATGGGGACAATGATTGCCACCACGAAAAGACCGAGGAGACAATAGCCGCAGACCAGCAGGACTTTATCGCCGAAGGGCTGCTTGGCAAACTCACTCTTCTTCTTGGGCTGTTTATTCATTTTATCTTCTCCTTTCCTATTACAGACCCTTGCCATCGTTCATCTTCTTAACGACCTGGTTCATCAGGACGAGGAGGATGATGTTGATGACGGTGTTGAACAGACCGACAGCAGTGGAGAAACCATAGTCGCCGTCCAGAAGGCCCTTCTTATAAACGTAGGTGGAGATGATCTCGGAAGTAGCCATGTTCATATCGGTCTGGAGAGCGTAAGCCTTCTCGAAGCCGACGGACATGATGTTACCGACGCTCATGATGAACTGGATCAGAACCAGATCCTTGATAGCGGGCCATTCAACGGTCATGATCTGCTGGATGATGTTAGCACCGTCCAGAACGGCTGCTTCCTTCAGCTCCTTAGAAGCGTTGGACAGAGCAGCGGTGTACATGATGGATGCCCAGCCTGCACCCTGCCAGATACCGGATGCAATGAAGATGGTACGGAAAGCCTCAGGCATGGTCATGAAGTTGATGGTTGTGCCGAGGAACAGGTTGATGGGACCGGTGACGGACAGCAGGATGCGGACAATACCGCAGAGGACGATGACAGAGATGAAGTTGGGCATATAGAGCACCAGCTGGATCTTCTGCTTGATCTTAGCGCTGTTGATACGGTTGAGCAGGAAGGCCAGCAGGATGGGTGCGGGGAAGCCCCAGAGCAGACCGAAAATACTCAGTTTCAGGGTGTTGATAAGGTACTTCATGAAGTCAGGGGAGGACAGGAAGCGCTGGAAATGCGCAAATCCGACCCACTCACTGCCGAAGATACCACGGATGGGGTTGTACTCGGTGAAAGCGATTGCGATACCGCCCATGGGGATATAGCGGAAGATGATCGTGATCGCAACGGCGGGCAGCATGAACAGAGCATACAGCTGCCAGTGGTGCTGCATGTAGACCAGTGTACTGTGCAGGCTGGCCCCTTTAGACTTGTCTTTCATTGTTTTCCTCCTTACTTATCTAGGCAGATGCTTTTTTTCACGACTCTGGGCAAATACACTCACCGGGTGTATGTACATTGTGCATTTGCACGTTTTATGGACACCTGTCAGATGGATTATGGTGTTATAATAGCACCTCATGTGGGATTTTGTCAATTGCAATGTCTTTACGTTTGCACACTTCTCTCTATTGCACAAATTAACCTTTGTATTTTTATGCGAAACGTCAAAATTAAATTGTGCATTTGACAACTTTGCGTGGCGGTGGTATACTACCCGTAGATAATTTTGTTCTAGGAGGAATTCCATGAGAAAACGAGTTACGATTCAAGATATTGCAGATGCGCTTGGAATTTCCAGAAATACTGTATCAAAGGCCATCAATAATTCCGACGGACTGGCTGATGCTACTCGTGAAAGGATTTTGCAAAAAGCAACTGAAATGGGCTATAAGCAGTTCTCCTACATCACTATGGTCGCACAAAACCTGGAACAATACGAGAATACCGGGGATTCTAAGGACAAAAAAAGTGCATTTGCATTTTATAATACGTCCTCAGAAGGGCTAGAAAACGACAAGACCAAGGAAATTGCGCTATTTACCAGGGGATTTCTGGGTGGTTCTCACTTCTCCGCCACCATGCTGGATAAATTTCAGCGTGAGCTGTCTCAGCTGGGCTACTCCATGACATTGCATCGGCTGACCTCGGAGGAGATTCGCGGCTTCCATCTGCCCCCTACCTTTAATCGAGAACGAACCAGCGGAATCATGTGTGTGGAGATCTTCGACTACAACTATGCGCAGATGCTCTGTGACTTGGAGCTGCCCATTCTCTTTGTAGACGGACCGGTGGAGCATATGGAGAACCCGCTCCCCACTGACCTGCTGCTGATGGATAATTCCCAGGCCATTACCCGATTCGTCAAGGATATGTTGAGCCACGGTATCACGGAGATCGGCTTTACCGGTTACGCTGTCCACTGCTGTTCCTTTATGGAGCGGTATCTTGCCTTCCGCAACGCTATGTTCCTCTACGGCGGCACGATTCGTGAGGAATTTTGCATCATTGGAAGCCCAGACAACAAGCGGTATCCGGCCAAAGAGGACTATCGGCGATATTTAAAGGAAGAGCTTTCCCGCCTTGACCATTTGCCGCAGGTGTTCATCTGCACCAACGACTTCAACGCTATGGATATGCTGTTCGTCTGTAGGGAGCTGGGCATTTCCGTGCCGGAGGATGTGATGATCTGCGGCTTTGACGATGCCCCCGAGTCTAAGGTCATCTCTCCCAGCCTGACCACCATCCACATCCACAGTCAGATTATGGGTCTTTCTGCCGTACAAATGCTCATGGCACGCATCAAAGAACCGAATCTCAATTTCCGCACTGTCCACACCGAAAGCACCCTGATTTATCGAGAATCAGCTAGCTTTCAGGATGAATCCTCTCTGATTTGAGGCAGCATATCATCCTCTTTTCCCTCAGCATTTTATCCCCTCCCCTCTCAATTTCGGTGAGAAGGGAACATTACCCATCCAAAACGGAGTTTTATCATGAGAAATTTCTTTTCCTACGACAGCCCGGTGTCTCAGGCCTTATATAAGGTTTGCACCTGCTGCTGTCTCAACGCCCTGTGGCTGCTGTGCTCTCTGCCCATCGTGACCATGGGTGCGGCAACCACCGCCCTTTATTCCGTCTCTATCAAGCTCATTCGTGGCGAGGAGGGCGCCGTTTATCAACAGTTTTTCCGCTCCTTCAAGATGAACTTCAAGCAGGCAACGCAGCTTTGGCTGATTTTGCTGACGCTGGGTATTTTCCTCGGCGTGGATGCCTTTGTGCTCTACCACTTGCGGCTGACCACCACCGGCGTGATGGCAATCTTCTGGACGGTGTTGTTTGCGGTCATTATCGCCGCTTCCATCGTCTATGCCGTTTTGATGGCCTACACCTTCCCGCTCCTGTCCTATTTTGACAACACCAACCGAGCCATGCTGCTAAACGCTTTTCGGGTGGGCGTGCGCTATCTCTTTGTCACCCTGATTCTCTTCTGCATCCATTTCATCGTGATTTACGTCACCATCAACCTGTTTACGCCGTTGGCAATGTTTGGTATGGGTCTGTGTGCCATGGCAAGTTCTTTCTTCCTTTCTAACGTGTTTTATGCCCTCTCCGGCGAACAGAAGCCCTCTAAAAACGACACGGAGGACGAGGAAGAATGAAACTGCCTCGTGAAGAAAAGGAACGCTATCAACAGGCCTTTCGGGAGATGAACCTCCTGCAAAAGCTGGATTATATCGTGACCTATTTCAAGCTGCCCATTACCCTTGTCACCATCGTGCTGGTCTTTCTTGGGGCGGCTCTCAACATTCGTCTGCACAAAAAAAACGTGGTGCTCTATACCGGACTCATCAACGTTGAGGCTGGTTATGACCTGCAAAACGCTCTGACCGTGGATTTTTTGGAGCAAAATGACCTCTCCGTTAAAAAAGACGAGGTGCGGCTGTATCAGGGGCTGTATCTGACCTCTGACCCTGCCAGTGAGGTTTTTCAGTACGTTTACGCCTCCCGATTAAAGGTGCTGGCCGCCATTGAGTCCAAGGAGCTGGATGTGGTTCTCATGAACCGAGAGGCCTATGACACGTTTTCCCAGAGCGGTTATTTGCTGAATCTGGCGGAAACAGAGCTTGCGGAAACCTGCGCCGATGCGCTGGAGACAAACCTGGTCATCTATGAGGACAACGCCGAGGAGCATTCCTTTGACGAGAGCATTCCTTATAAAGCGGTGACAGGAGAAGAAAAAAACGCCCTCAGCAGCGACGGTCTCGCTCTCCTTCAGGAGGCAGGCTTTGGAAAGGAGCTTTACGTTGGCATCATCGCCAACAGCGAACGAGTGGAAACGGCGGAAAACTATTTGCTTTATCTGAAAAATGCAAAATGAAAATGCAAAATAAGCAGCCCGCCCGCTCCCCCATCCTCTTGACGCTTTCCGCATCATTTCCCCATCCATAGTGGCATAGTGTAGCTGTAACAGCGGAGGGAAAAGCCGTCTTTTCGTTTCAAACTGCACAGAGAAGGCCACCTTTGGGAATGGGGGCTGGAATATGGTGTGATGTTGGAAAAGCTGTCGTAAAAAATAAGAAGTGTGCAAATGTAATAATAAGTCCGTTGACAAAGAAAAATAAAGTGGTGTAATTGACAACTATGCACCGTGATGATATAATCAAATACACCTATAAACAATGCGTTTGCACATAAGAGAGGAGAGAACCAATGAAAAACCGAATTCTTGCTTTGCTGATGGTACTTGCTTTTGCATTGTGCCTGTCCGCCTGCGGAGGCGAGAGCAGTTTGCCCGATGAGCCTTATCAGCCGGTAGACTATCAGCTCTACCCCGCACCCGTTGACGCTTATGTGGGCGACACCATGCCCTTTGTCACCGAGGACGGCACGCTGGAGCTGTACTACCTCTACGATACCGATCACAACGGTCAAGGATATCATCCCATTTACCGCTACACCACGGACGACTTCGTGGGTTATGAAGACGACGGTATGCAGTTGAATTTCGGCATGATGTCTGATCCCGATCCCGCCATCGGAACCGGCTCTGTCATGCAGGACAATGATGGACTTTATCACATGTTCTACACCGGTCACAACGATGCCGGAAACGGCGGTCAGGGTAAGGAGTGCGTGATGCACGCCGTTAGCACCGACCGTCAGACTTGGGAAAAGATTCCCGAGGATACCTTCTATAGTGCTGATAACTACTCCAAGGATGACTTCCGTGACCCCGAGGTCTTCTGGGTGGAGGAGGAGCAGTGCTATTGGCTGCTGATTGCTGCCCGTGAGCAGAGCAAAGGCGGCGTGGTGACAAAATACACCTCCACCGACCTGAAAAACTGGACGCTGTGCGGCGACCTTTACGCTCCCTTGCAGCAGTATATGCTGGAATGTCCCTCTATCCTGCATTTGGGCAACAAGTACTATCTGACCTATAGCTGGGACTGCGTGACTTATTACGCCGTCAGCGATGACATCAACGGCCCCTACACCGCTCCCAGTGACAACGTGCTGGACGGTACCGGCTTTATCTTCTACGCCGCAAAGACCAAGATGTTCAACGATACGCCTTACCTCTGCGGCTGGCTGGGACGCTCCGCCCTCACCATGGACAGCGGTATGTATCAGTGGGCAGGCAGCGTGCTGAACCATCAGCTCGTTCAGAAGGAAGACGGTTCTCTGGGCGTGAAGGAGCCGGATTCCTTCGGGGACTACTTCACCGAGGACAAGACCTTCAAAACCGTTAAAAAGGACGGAAAGGTTAAAATCAGCAAGGATTCCGTCACGCTGACCGCAGCAGAGGATGGTTATGCCCTTGCGGATATGGGAACCCGTGCCCCCACCGTCATGGTGGAATGTGACGTGACGCTGGATGAGAACGGCTGCGCCGGCTTTGCCTTTGGCGGCTCTGAGAGCGACCCCGCTTATACCGCTCTCTGCCTCGACGCTAAGGAAAATCTCCTCCACTATGAGGGCACGGAGCTGGAAGACCTGGATAAGTATGACCCTGTGGCACTGACCCACTTTGAGTTTGATGCAGGTGAAACCCACCATGTCAAGCTGGTTTGCGAGAACGAGATTGTTGTCCTCTACATCGACGACACCAAGGCTCTTTCCAACCGCATTTTCCACTCCACGGACGGTGCTCACATCGGTCTGTTCGCTTCTGAGGGTGAAGCGACCTTCTCCAACGTAACCATGAAGCTTCCCGCCCAAAACTAACCCCGTTTTGTCCCTTTTATGGCTTGCTCCACGGTTCCCCCTCTGACCTTGGAGCTGCCATCGTACCTATCCACCCTACCACCCCAAAAGAAAGGAAGATTACAAATGAAAAAACTCTTCGCACTGTTCCTGTCTCTGGCTATGGTTCTGTCTCTGGCTGCCTGCGGCGGCGGAAACAAGCCCGCTGACCCCGCTCCCGCTGAGAGCGCTGCTCCCGCTGCTTCTCTCGGCACGGTGGGTCTGTCCGTCTCCACCATGGAGAACCCCTTCTTTGTCACTCTGGCTGACGGCGCAAAGTCTGCCGCTGCTGATGCAAACATCGACCTCATCACCACCGACGCAGGTGACGATGCTGCCAAGCAGAATGCTGACATTGAAGAGCTGATCGGTAAGAACATCGACGTCCTGATCGTCAACCCCGTTGACTCTGACGCTGTTGCTTCCGCTGTGCAGGCTGCTCAGGAAAAGGGCATCAAGGTCATTGCTGTTGACCGTAAGGTGAATGGCGTTGATGTGGATTGCTCCATCTCCTCCGACAACCATGACGGCGCTGCTATGGCTACCGAGTACATCATCAACACCCTGGGCGAGGACGCAAAGGTTGCTGAGATCACCGGTACTCCCAACGCTTCCGCTACCATCGAGCGTGGCGAGGGCTTCCGCAGTGTTATCCTGCCCGGTGAGGACATCGTGAACGGCGACGGCACCGCTGTGGTTTCCATCCCCTCTGAGTGCGGCAACTTCAGCCGTGAGGACGGCAAGGCTGCTATGGAAGCCATTCTGGCTGCTACTCCCGACGTGCAGGCTGTCTTTGCTCAGAACGACGAGATGGCTCTGGGCGCTATCGAGGCAATCGGCGATAAGGACATCATGATTGTTGGCTTCGACGCTACCGAAGACGGCCTGGCTGCTATTAAGGACGGCAAGATGGCTGCAACCGTGGCTCAGCGTCCTGAGCTGATGGGCGAGACCGCTGTCGAGACCGCTGCCAAGCTGCTGAACGGCAAGAACATCCTGAAGGATATCCCCGTTGACGTGCATCTGGTCACTGCTGAGAACGCAGGCTAATTCCTTGCGTTTCCTCTAACTGCATAAAAACCCTTTCCCCCTAACGCAATTCTGTTTGATATACAGGCTGTGTTAGGGGGATTTTTGGCCATAGAAAAAAGACCCTCTGTATCGCTACAGAAGGTCTTCTCGCTGACCCATTGTCAGCCAACTCACAATCACGAGAGCCATATCCTATTTCAGCCATTTCCAACCGGCTCGAAGAAACGGTAAGGTAAAACGAAAAAAGAGCATTCCACGACCCTTGGTCATGAAACGCCTTTGTCTCAGTGGGGTTATTATATCTGTTTTCTGCTTCTCTGTCAAGAGGAGAACAAAGGTTCTTCACAGAAATGGAGGAGCAGGTAATTCCCGGCTCTGTGGCCGTTTTCTCTTGACACTTCTCACAATTTGCAGTATCATTGTGCTAAAGTATTTGGAACTATTTTTTCATTGGAGGAACATTATGGAATTTGCAAACGTCATTCGTGGCCGCCGCTCCTGCCGTGCCTATCGCCCCGACCAGATCACCGACGAGCAGTTGAACGCCTTGTTGGAGGCCGCAGCCCTGGCCCCTGTCGGCATGGGTCGCAATGATCGGGAGCTGCTGCGTGTGGTGCAGAATCCCACCATTCTGACCGCTCTCAACGCCGATTTCGCCGCCTCTATCGGCAACGTTGCCGCCTGCCCCACCTACAACGCCCCCACCGTTATTTTCGTTCTGGGTCGCCGTGACGACCCCGAGATGATGCTGGGCGCAAACGCCGCCTGCATGGTGGAAAATATGTCTCTGGCCGCCACTGATTTGGGCTTGGGCAGTGTGTATTTGATGGGCATTTGTCGTGAGTTGAAGGACAGCGCCCAGGCCGCCACGCTGCTAAAGATTCCCGCTGACTATCGCCTGGTGTCCGCCGTGGCCGTGGGTTATCCCGCCCAGGAGATTGAAGCTCGTGAGCCGGATCTGGAGCGCTACAAGACCACCTTTATCAAGTAACGAAAGGGAAGCCGCTCTCCTTCCAGCTTATGGGCGCAGCGCACCCGAACAAGGTGCTCCCTAGAGCGTGTTTGAAACAAATACGGGTCTGGAAGAGGTTTTCTTCTCTCTCAGACCCGTATTTTCACCACTTTTTCTGTTTTTTATCCTCGTCGCTTCACCGTTTACACCTTGCCGTACATAAACAGGTCACACTTCATCATACCATTGTAGAGCTTCCGCTTTTTGCGTGCTTTCTGGCCGAAGGCCTGCTCAAATTCGGTGTGGCTGGACAGAATCGACACACGCCAGCCCGGAGGCAGCAGGCTGACGGAATGACCGAACGCCTTGTAAAGATCAGCGGCGTCCTTTTTATCCATCATGCGCTCGCCGTAGGGCGGGTTGGTGACAAGGCGGCCATAGTCAGCGGTGCTGTAGAACCGGCGGGCATCGTACTGCTCAAAGTTCACGGTATCCTCTACCTCGGCTTTTTCGGCGTTGGCACGAGCCAGCTCCACGCATCTGGGGTCGATGTCGCCCCCCCAAATCTCATAAACACGGTCAAATTCCTTGTCCATGGCCTCGCTGGCAGCGTCCATCCAATATTTTTTGTTCAGATTGCTCCAGCCCTCAGCAGCAAATTCCCGGTTCAGGCCGGGGGCTCGATTTTTGGCGATGAGAGCCGCCTCGATGGGAATGGTACCGGAGCCGCAGAAGGGGTCACAGAAGGGATCCCGTCCCTTGTAGCCGGAGAGCAGCACCATGGCAGCGGCCAGCGTTTCCCGGAGGGGTGCGCCGTTGTTGACGGCACGATAGCCCCGCTTATAAAGCCCCTCACCGCTGGTATCCAAGCAGAGATGTACCTCGTCCTTCATGATGGAAAAACGAATCTGATAGCGGGAGCCGCTCTCATCCAGCCACTCGGTGTGGTAGGCTTCGCCCAGCTTCTGAGCGGCGGCCTTTTTGATGATGGACTGGCAGGCGGGCACGGAACTGAGCTGAGAGTTGATGGAATAGCCCTTGACGGGAAATTCTCCCTTCTGGGGAATCCAGTCCTGCCAGCGGACGGCACGAGTGCCCTGGAACAGCTCCTCAAAGGTCGTGGCCTTGAACTGGTTGAGCACAATGAGCACACGAGCGCCACAGCGGAGGTTAATGTTAAGGCGTGGGATATCCGCCAGCGTGCCACGGCAGGTGACTCGGCCATTTTCGGCCTTTACATCGGCCATATTCAGCTTTTTCAGCTCGTCGGCCACCAGCTTTTCCAGCCCCAGCAGACAGGGGATTTCGAACATAAAAGTATTCATCGGTATTCTCCATCGTCAAAACTTGATTTGTAACCAATTATAATCAAATCGTCACCAAATATCAATGATATTTCACATACTTTTCATAGACTTTTTACCAGAAACATGGTACTATATCCCCAAGGCGGAGGTTCTCCGCTGACAGAAAGGAGCTGTCTCGTTCATGTTTGAACTATTCGCAAGCTTCCCCTCCATGTGCTGGCTGGCTCTGCTGATCCTCTTCGCCGTGCTCGAAGGCGCAACCACAACGCTGGTTTCTCTGTGGTTCGCTGTGGGAGCGCTGGCCGCCCTGCTGATGTCCCTGTTGACCACCAACCTGTGGGTGCAGTCCTTCACCTTCGCCATCATCTCGTTGGTCATGCTGGTTCTCATGCGCCCCATCGCTCAGAAGATGCTGAACCCCAAGGGCGTGGTTCCCACCAACGCCGACCGCTTGATTGGTCAGGTGGGCATTGTCACAGAGACCATTGACGAGCTGACCGCCTCCGGCCAGGTAAAGGTTGCTAGCCAAATGTGGAGCGCCCGCACCGTGGATGGAAGCATTATCCCCTCCCGCCATCGGGTCACGGTGGTCTCCATTGAGGGCGTTAAGCTCATCGTCGAACCTGTCACCATTGAGGCTGGAACCGCCTCGGAATAATAGAAAGGAGCATCTTATATGCCAACGTTAATTTTCGTTCTGATCCTCCTGATTTTGGCCGGTATCATCCTGGCTCGAAATCTCGTCATCGTCCGCCAGTCTCAGGCCTTTGTTGTGGAGCGCCTAGGCGCTTTCCACGAGGTGTGGGACGTGGGTATCCATGTGAAGGTTCCCTTCCTGGAGCGAGTCACCCGCAAGGTCTCTTTGAAGGAAAGCACCGCTGACTTCCCCCCTCAGCCCGTTATCACCAAGGATAACGTCACCATGCAGATTGACA
>JAKSQD010000025.1 GCA_024404315.1 Oscillospiraceae bacterium | reverse complement strand
TTTTCTAAAAAACTTGAGTGAAAAGTCCTTTGAATTGATGGGGCAAGGAGAGACAGAAGGAAAGGACGAAAGCACCGCCGCCGCTTCCTACTGGGAGCGCAAGGGCATCTCTCTCAAAGACATTGCCATCAATGTGGCTCTGTCCAGCGCTATTGTGGCGCTCTCTTGGGCCATTGCCGGTTTTTTGGGCAGCGTGATTCCCAAAACCAACGTGCTTCTCACCATGCTGAACGGTCTGTTTGGAAACAAATACCTCATTATCACCACCCTCTCCATGCTGGTGGCAACCCTCGGTTCTGATCTCATCTCCAAGACCTCCGGCACGCAGGAAATCGGCACTTATCTGATTTATCTGTTCTTCTTCGCCATCGGCGTGCCTGCCTCCATTGTGCAAATCATCACAGACGCTCCCCTTCTGTTTGTGTACTGCGCCATCATCGTGGTTATCAATATGCTGGTGTGCTTCCTGTTCGGCAAGCTGCTGAAATACGACCTGGAAGACATCATTCTCGCCTCTAACGCCAACATTGGCGGCCCCACCACGGCTGTGGCCATGGCTATTTCCAAGGGCTGGACCAAGCTGGTCGGTCCCATTCTGCTGGTCGGTACGCTGGGTTACATCATCGGTACCTACTTCGGCGTGTTTGTCGGACAGTTGCTGGGCGCTTAAATGCTAACAGCCTAGAATAAAAAGGTTCTCTAAATCCTATTTTCAGGATGCCGAGAACCTTTTTTGCTGCGATTCGCACCATTACCAATGTTTTTTCTTGGGTGCGTCGGTTGGATGGGAAAGCCCGTTCTCCCCTTTGATGCGGCTCCAATAGGCTTTGGCCGCCTGTTCGGTCTTATTTTCCCCGAACTCGTAGTAAACCTGCTCCTTGATGCGGTCGGGAAGATACTGCTGGGGATACCAATGCCCGGGATAATCGTGTGGGTAAACATAGGTCAGTCCCCGTCCCAGCTTCTGGGAGCCTTGATAATGAGCGTCCATCAAATGAGCAGGAATGGAGCCATAGTTCCCCTGCCGCACGTCGGTCAAAGCGGCATCTATCCCGCAGATAGCGGAATTCGACTTGGGAGCAGTTGCCATGAGCACGGCGGCCTCTGCCAGCGGAATTCGGGCTTCTGGAAGCCCCAGCATATTGGCTGCGTCGATGCAGGACTTGACAATGGTGACTGCCTGCGGATAAGCAAGCCCCACATCCTCGCAGGCAATGACCATGAGGCGGCGGCAGGCAGACACCAAATCCCCCGCCTCCAGCAGACGAGCCAAATAGTGCAGAGCCGCATTCGGGTCACTGCCACGGATGGATTTTTGCAGAGCGGAGAGAATGTCATAGTGGCTGTCCCCATCTTTGTCGTAACGCATGGCGGATTTCTGCGCCAGCACCCGGGCATCCTCCATGGTAATGAGGATATTTCCCTCTTTTCTCACGCCAGCGGAGAAGAGCAGCTCCACGCCATTGATGGATTTTCGCACGTCGCCGCCGCAGGACTGAGCCAAATACTCCACCACCCCATCCTCAAGGACAAGGGTCTGACCGCTGCGCTGCTCCAAAATCCGAAAGGCGCGCCGCACAGCGGGAACGATGTCTTTCGGTTCCACCGGCTGAAACTCAAACACCGTGGAACGAGAGAGAACGGCGTTAAAGAGACAGAAATAGGGATTTTCTGTGGTGGAGGCAATGACGGTAATCTTTCCATTCTCCATGAACTCCAGCAGAGATTGCTGCTGTTTTTTATTGAAATACTGAATCTCATCCAGATAGAGCAAAACGCCATTGGGAGCCAGCAGCGTATCCACATCGGCAATTACCTCTCGGATATCCGCAATGGATGCGGTTGTGGCGTTGAGCCGATGGAGGGTTTTATTGGTTCGCTTGGCGATGATGTTAGCGACGGTGGTTTTCCCCGTGCCGGATGGGCCGTAAAAAACCATGTTGGGAATCGTGCCGCCCTCTATGATGCGCCGGAGAACACCGTTGGAACCCAGAATGCCGGTCTGTCCCACCACCTGATCCAGCGTTTGTGGGCGGATTTCGTCTGCCAATGGCCGCTGATTCATACCCTTCTCCCCTTTCTTCTCGTGTGTCTGCTGGGAATTATAGCATAATCTGTGAGAAAGGAAAAGAGTCTCTTTTCAATTCCAAAAAAATATGATAAAATTGATTGAACTAGAAAGTGAGGTTTTTCTAATGAAAACGCCTGATGAAGTTTGGAGCATTGTCAACGCCCTGAAGGAATTATATCCAGATGCTTTGTGCTCTCTCCAATACGAAAAAGATTATGAGCTGCTGTTTGCCGTTCGACTGTCCGCCCAGTGTACCGACGAACGGGTAAATAAGGTGACACCTGCGCTTTTTGAGCGCTTTCCCACGCTGGAAGCCTTTGCAGAAGCCGATCCTGCGGAGGTGGGCGAGTATATCCGCTCCTGCGGATTTTACAACGGCAAAAGCCGTGACCTGGTGGGTGCTGCGCAAATGCTGCTTTCTGATTACGGAGGAAAGGTTCCCCGTGAGATGAAGGATTTGCTCCGTCTGCCCGGCATTGGACGCAAAACCGCCAATCTGATTCGGGGCGACATTTACAACGAACCTGGAAGCGTGGTCTGTGACACCCACTGCATCCGCATCACGGGGCGTTTGGGTCTGAGCGACGGCACCAAAGACCCCGCAAAGCTGGAGCCTCAGCTCCGTGCCGTACTCCCTCCCGAAGAGAGCAGCAACTTCTGCCACCGCATGGTTCTCCACGGCAGAGCCGTTTGCACCGCCAGAAAGTGCAAATGTGAGCTTTGCCCCCTGACCGACTGGTGCAGCCACTATCAAGCACAGCAATAATCCCGCCTCCTTCCGCCATGCACCTTGCCACGAATCCCCACGAAATGAGGAACAGGATATGAACACTGAAAACACCAGAAAACGCAACATTCTCTTGCTGACCAACCGTGATTCGGACAATCAGGGCGACCACGCCATTGAGCTATGTGACATTGGTCTCATCCATGCGGCCATGCAAAATCTGGGATTTGACCGCTCCGAGTACCAAATCACCAGCAGAGCCGCCGGTATGATTACGCAGCGCTATCTCAAATTCCGGGAGCCGGAGGAGTTGGAATTTGCGGAAAACCTGGTGCGCCAGGCGGACGTGGTGGTCTTTGGCGGCGCTCCCCTCTTCAATTATCAGCCCCAGGTTTTTTGTGAGCGCACCGCCATTACTTTGGAACTGGCTCAAACATACAATGTTCCGGTTCTTTTTTCCGCAATCGGCGTGGAGCAGTACGACGAAGATAACCCCAAATGTCAGCGTTTGAAAAAGACCTTGAATTTTGACGTAGTACGCCAGATCACCACCCGTGACGGATACGATTTGCTGCAAAAGTATGTAGAAAATCCCGCCATTGAAATTGGAAAGGTCGCTGACCCCGCCACCTTCTCTGACTGTGTTTTTTCCCAGTTTATTCAGCCGGTTCCAGAGCGTCCCAAGAAAAAGGTCGGCTTGTTTGTGCTGCGAGCCAGCGGTTTTTCGAACTACGGCTTCAACCTTTCCAAAGAAGGAGCCGCTGAATTTTGGCTTGCGCTGATTCGGGAGCTGGAACGCAAGGGGTATGACTACGAATTGCTGACCAGTGGCCACTGTGCAGACGAGGCCTTCTTAGACCGTTTTTTCAGTGAATTCAAAATTCCAGACAGCAAAATTGTTTCCAATACCAATCTTCCCGAGGAGCTGGCCAGCCGCATTGCTCAGTATGACGCTGTGATTTCCACCCGTCTGCATCCCAGCATTCTCTCCTTCGCTATGGACGTTCCTGCTCTGGGCTTGGTTTGGAACAACAAAGTAGCCGCCTTCTATGAGAACATCCAGCATCCTGAGAGAGCCATTCAAGTGACCGAAACCACACCCGAGGAAGTCGCAGCTCGTCTGGACGAAATCATGGGCAAACCGGCGGAAAAGGATCCCAATTATCTCATCACCGTCTATGACACGCTGTTCCGTGGTCTGAAAGGCGTGTTCTCTCCCGCTTCTTCCGTGGAGCCCTACGGCTATGAGGCGCTTCGTGCCGCCATTCCTCCCTATGCTGGCAGCTCCCCAAATGAGACGCAGCTGATTCTCAAGCGAAAATTCCGGCGCATTTACCGTCTTTACAACGGGAACACAGCCAAAATTGACAGTCTGAACCAAAAATACGATGCGTTGCAGGCAGCGCAGCGTCAAAAAGCCGCCCAAATCAAAAAGCTGCAAGCAGCGCTGGACGCAAGCAACGCCAAACTGGAGCAGAGCAAGACAAAATTGGAGCAAAGCAACGCCAAGCTCGCCAAAAGCAAGGAAAAGCTGGAGCAAAGCAAGCAAGAGAATCGTTTACTCAAGCAGCAATGGAAGAAAGAACGAGCAAAGAATCCCTTCTACCGCATCAGACGGTTTCTTTCTCGCCTGAAAAAGAAGCTGCTGGGAAAATCCTAATCCACGGAGGCAATTGACCATGTTAAACTTTACCACGCAAGGCCCAGCGGCTCCCAATGGTGTGAACGCTCCCCTATCGGTTCGACTGCGGCGCTTTCAATGGGCTGCAAATGACCTGTTCCGAGACCGTGGGATTGTTCTTCCCCGTGACGTGGAGCAAATCCAGGCGCTTTCTTATGGGGCGCATGGTGTATGGAATCTTCTGGACGTGTATCGTCCCATCGTGAGAGCCGACTCTCTGCCCGTTCTGGTGAGCGTTCACGGCGGCGGCTACTTTTACGGAGACCGTACACTCTACCGGCCTTACTGCATGGATTTGGCTCGGAGGGGATTTGCGGTGGTCAACTTTGATTACCGACTCTCCCCGGAAAATCGTTTTCCTGCGCCTTTGGAAGACCTGAATGCTGTGCTGACTTGGATTTCCGCTCACGCAGAAGAATATGGAATGGATGCCTCCAATCTGTTCCTCGTGGGGGACAGCGCAGGCGCTCAGATTGTCAGCCAATACGCTGCGCTTTTCACCAATCCAGAATACGCCGCACGGTTTGCCTTCTCTATCCCCCATGTGACAGTGCGGGCGGTTGCGCTCAATTGCGGGATGTATGATATGCTCTCGGAGACCGACCGAATGAAACGTGGCGATATCATGGACGACTATCTGGGGCCGGATTATAAGGAAAGCGGCCTGCTGGACGTGTTGGGAGCCATCACCGCCGATTATCCCCCCACGTTTCTACTCAGCTCGTACCATGATTTCCTGTTGGCGTGCTGCCAGCCGATGGCCGACCTGCTGAAAAGTCGTGGGGTCGAGGTTATTTCCCGCATTTATGGCTCTCCCGAGGACGACTCCGTAGGTCACGTCTTCCACATTGACCGCCGCTCCAATGAAGGAAAACGGGCAAATGCCGATGAAATCGCCTTTTTCCGCTCCCATATCGTTCCGAAAAAGATGTAATCCTAAACCACTTTACATCTTAAGCATCGTTTTGATCTGAACAGTTTTTTTGCTTTACATACCTTTTCTTTTCCTCTGCACCCTTTTCCCTTCGCCGCATAGGATAAAATGTGACCGGCAGCAACGCCGGAACACAAAAATCTTATTCCATGGAGGTACTTCATATGGGCTGCAATAACGGTATGGGCGGTAACTGCTGCTGGATCCTGATCCTCATCGTTCTCATCTGCTGCTGCGGCTGTGGTGGTAACAACGGCAACAACGGTTGCTGCTGTGACTGCTGCTGCTGTGAGCACCACCGCCACCATCACCACCACTGCTGCAACGACTGCAACGACTGTGACTGCTGCTGCTGATTGTGAGCGGACGGACTGTTGACAAAAAACATCTTTGATAAGTAGGCTTTCTCCTTGCTGGGCATCCTGTCCGGCAAGGAGTTTTCTTTGGAGATGTAAATATTTGTAATCATTCTGTAGTTGTATTATTACCCCTCATACAGTATAGTAATAGGCGCAATATGAAGTGGATAAGCTTTGTCTTTTCTCCTTCGCATAAACCCTTCCCAGCACTCATAGAATGAGATGATTCGGATTGTGCTGCTTATTTTTGAATTCTTTTTAAACATTCTTCAAAAGGTATTTTCTTTTTGGCCGTATTGTGTTATGATATGACCCACTTCCATCTTGATTTCATATATTTAGAAAGAAGATTTCTGTGATGATTGATAAAAACTCCAGCGTTAAGCCCTCTGTTTCTTCAAAATTCCCCGTTTGGCTTGCTCTGACTATCGGGTTTGCTTCTCTGGCGTTTGTTCTGTTTTTGATTGCTTTCTTTGTCATCAACCGTTGGAGCGTTGACCTAACCGTCCATGGTGAAGCAGCCCAAACCATTGAATATGGCAATTCTTATGAGGAGCCAGGCGCAGAAGCCACCCTCCATGGCTCTCTGATTTGCAAAAAAGGCTATCCCCTCTCCGTTCAAATCACCGGTGTTCCCAGCGAAAACGAGCTGGGCAACTACACCATTACATATGAGGCTGGTTTGCTCTTCTGGAAGGCGACAGAGGAGCGTCATATCTCCATTGTGGATACCATCCCCCCCGAAATTCAGCTGGTAGAAGTTCCTGATTTGTTTGTCGCTCCCGGTCAGCAATATGTAGAACCAGGCTTTACCGCTACCGACCTCCACGATGGTGACTTGACCGAGCAAGTAAAGGTCGTGGAAAGGGAAGGTTCCGTCAAATACACGGTTACTGACTCCTCCGGTAACACCGCTACCGCAGTCCGTCCCATCTTCCGAACAGATCCCAGCGGCCCTGAAATCACCCTCAAGGGCGACAAGAAAATGACCATTCCAGCGGGCAGCACCTTTGAGGAGCCCGGTTTTACCGCCATCGACAATGTGGACGGCGAAATGACCAATCAGGTGACGGTGACGGGCAGCGTGAACCCCTTCCACGCCGACACTTACACGCTGAAATATTCCGCCACCGATGCCGCCGGAAATGAGACCGTAGTCAAGCGTACTGTCGTGGTGGAGCCGCTCCGTCAGGAAGATGACCCGACCGCAGACAGCAAAATTGTGTATCTGACCTATGATGACGGCCCCAGTGCCTACACCCGTCAGCTGTTGGATGTTCTGGCCGCTTACAACGTGAAGGCGACCTTCTTTACCTGTAACACCCCCTACAAATCCCTGATTAAGGATGAGTATGAAGAGGGTCATTCCATCGCCATTCACACCGCTTCTCACGACTACAAAAAGATTTACGCCAGCAGCAGCGCCTTCTATAAAGACGTTCAGAAGCAGGCGGACTTGATTTACCAGTACACCGGTGAATATCCCTCTATGATCCGCTTCCCCGGAGGCAGCTCCAATACCGTCAGCGCAAAGTACTGCAAGGGCATTATGACCTCGCTGACCAAATCTGTGCTCGAAAAGGGCTATCAGTACTTTGACTGGAATGTCCTCAGCGGCGACGCTGGCGAGACCGAGA
This sequence comes from Oscillospiraceae bacterium, assembly GCA_024404315.1. Lineage (GTDB taxonomy): Bacteria > Bacillota > Clostridia > Oscillospirales > Oscillospiraceae > Onthomonas. The sequence continues at coordinate 23,473 of JAKSQD010000025.1, read as the reverse complement.
GCACCGATCAGGTGGTGAAAAACGTCATTGACGGTATCCAGTCCCACGACGTTTCCATTGTGCTCCAACACGACATCGCAGATTTCAGCGTCAACGCCGTGGAGCGCATTCTGATTTGGGGAATTCAGAATGGCTATACCTTCCTCCCCCTCCACATGGACAGCTTCGCCTCTCATATGCACGTCTTCAACTGAAATCACGCTCACGCAGTGCCGCTTTTCCTTTGGGAATGGTGGCACTGTTTTTTTGTTTGATGAATTTATTCTTGCAATTTTCTTGCTAACGTGGCATACTGAAACAGAATTCCTGAAAAGAAAAGAGAATCAGACCTATGACCAGAAAAGAATCCTTCCAAAAAGGCATTCAGGCGGGCATTCCCATTGGTTTGGGTTACTTTGCCGTGTCTTTTACCTTCGGCATGATGTCGGTTTCCGGCGGTTTGACTACCTGGGAAGCGGTGCTCATCTCCCTGACCAACCTGACCTCCGCCGGTCAGTTTGCAGGCTTGGACATCATCCTTGCCTCTGGCTCCTACCTTGAAATGATGCTGGCACAGCTTATCATCAATCTGCGCTACATCCTGATGTCCTTCTCTCTCTCCCAAAAGTTGACCCGTGACGAGCCATGGGCTCACCGCTACGCTGTGGCCTTTGGCGTGACCGATGAGATTTTTGGTGTCAGCGCCAGCCAGACCGGAAAGGTCAGTCCCTTTTTTAACTACGGTGCCATGTGCGTGGCCATTCCCGGCTGGGTGCTGGGCACGCTGGTGGGAGCGGTGCTGGGCGGTCTGCTTCCCGCTCACATTGTCAGCGCCCTATCCGTGGCCATTTACGGCATGTTCCTGGCCGTCGTAATCCCTCCCGCCAAGTATGACAGAGCCGTGCTTTGGGCAGTCATCGGCGCAATGGGCTTGAGCACAGCCTTTGCCGTTCTGCCTGTGCTGAAGCAGGTGTCTTCCGGCTTTGTCATCATCATTACCACTGTTGTGGTCTCCACCATCGCCGCATGGCTCGCCCCCATCCAAGAAGAAGGAAAGGAGAAAGCGCTTCATGAATAATCATTTCATCTATATCTTCGTCATGGCGGCAACTACCTACCTGATTCGTATGATTCCGCTGGTGTTTTTCAAGAAAGAAATCACCAATCCCTTTTTCCGCTCGTTCCTGTATTATGTCCCCTATACCTGTCTGGCGGCTATGACCTTCCCGGCGATTCTGACCGCTACCTCCAGCATTCTCTCCGCCACGGTGGGCTTTGCGGTTGCGCTGTATCTGGCTTATCGAGAAAAGAGTTTGTTGACCGTCGCTCTGGCCGCCTGCGGCGCTGTGTTCCTTGCAGAACGGGTGATGGAGTGGATGGGAATGCTTTCCCTCTAAAAGCTGTTTTCTAGCAAGAGAAAAACCACCTTCCTGAGCGCTCAAACGCAGACAGGAAGGTGGTTTGGTTGTTATCTTGGATGTTTCAGCGCTTCGGATTACTACTTACGGAAGACGAGCTTGAAGAACTTGGTCATCAGCACCACATAGGTCACGACAAACACGACACCGGAGCAGATGGCAACCGCCTTTTTGCCCTTCTCACAGCCCTTTTCACCGATGAGAAGGCCGATGAGGATGCCCAAGGCAACAAGGCAGAACTTGAGGATAGCAAAGATTTTCCAGTCGCTTTCCTCAATGTATTGGTTGGCATAGTCAAACAGCTTCATAAAACCGCCTCCTTTTTATCTTGTATTTATTAAAACACATTTCCAGAACAGTTGCAAGGGAAAATGAAAAAACTCTTTGCGCTTTTTTTCCTTTATGCTATGATGAGTTATGCTATGATGAGTCTGATTTTGATGAAAAGGAGCGATTCCATGCTTTTCCCTTATCGAGCCCTCACCACTCCCCTGCTGTCTTCTCGCTGGAAAGCGGATTACGCTTCCGGGGTTCGAATCAAAGATGTTCGTTTTGGTCAACAAGCACTCTATTTGGGGCATATGGCGGAGCTGGGCGGAAAGTACCTCCCTTATGACGATATTGTGAGATGGTTTATCAGCGTAGAAGCCGCTCAAGGCGGAGAGGCCACCTTTCACATTTACCGTTTGGTGGTCAATTACGGGGAAGAGGGCGAATATGCCGCTTCTCTGGGCGAATACAGCGCAAATCTGAACGAAAAAACGCCTCTGAACGAGGTCAAAGCGCAGATGAATCTCCACCCAGAAATTCCGCAGGGACGAGATTACAAGCGAAAATCCCGCTTTCCGGGGCGTGAAACGCTCTAAGAGGCTGTTTCGTAACCCGTTATAGACAAAAAATTCCCTCCCGGTTTTCACCGAGAGGGCTTTTTGCGTGGATAGAAGGAATTGGTTTACTGAACGCCGCCGACAAAGCTCTTGTAGATGGCACGGATGGCGGACTCAAAGTCTCTATTCTTGACCCCAATGATGATATTCAGCTCAGAGGAGCCCTGGTCAATCATACGGACGTTGACCTTTGCCTCGGCCAGACCGGAGAAGAGCTTGCCCGCAGTGCCGCTGGCGGAGCGCATTCCTCTTCCAACCACGGCCACCAGAGCCAGATCACTTTCAATCTCAACGGAGTCGGGCTTTGCCAAACGATGGATGGCAGAAATGACCTGCTGTTCCTTGGGGAGGAATTCCTCGCTGTGAACCACAATGGTCATGGTGTCGATACCGGAAGGCATATGTTCAAAGGAGATGCCGCAGTCCTCGAACGCCTGGAGCACCTTACGTCCAAAGCCAACCTCGGAGTTCATCATGGACTTGTGAATCAGAACGGTGCAGAAGCCCTTTTTGCCAGCAATACCGGTGACAACATAATCCGGCTTCTGGCCGGTGCTCTCCACAATCCAGGTTCCCACATCCTGGGGGCGGTTGGTGTTGCGGATGTTGATGGGAATGCCGCAGTGACGAACGGGGAAAATAGCATCCTCATGGAGCACGGAAGCGCCCATGTAGGACAGCTCACGCAGTTCCCGGTAAGTGATGAACTTAATGCCCACGGGATCAGCCACAATGCGGGGGTCAGCCACCAGGAAGCCGGAAACGTCGGTCCAGTTCTCGTAGATATCCGCCTTGCAAGCCTGCGCCACGATGGAACCGGTGACATCGCTGCCACCACGGGAGAAGGTTTTCACGTTGCCGTCCTTACCGTGGCCATAGAAACCGGGAATGACAGCACGCTCGTGCTCTTCCAGAGCGGCACGCATCTGACGTTCGGTTTTGTAGGTGTTCAGGTTGCCCTCATCGTTGAAGAAAATCACGTCGAAGGCATCAATGAAGGGAACATCGAGATAAGCGGCCATAATCTTGCCGTTGAGGTACTCGCCACGGGAAGCGGTATAATCCTTCTGAGGATCCTCGGCCAGCTGCTTGGCGATTACAGCGAAATCAGGCTCCAGAGTGAAGTTCTTCAGACCCAGCCCCTCAATAATCTCATCGTAACGAGCCTTGATAGCAGCCAGCTGTTCGGTCACGTCCTGACCCTCAGCGGCCATGGCGTAGGCTTGCAAGAGCATATCGGTGACTTTGGTATCGCCGGAAAAGCGCTTACCGGGTGCGGAAGGAACAACATATACACGGCTTTCGTCATCGTGGATGATCTGGCCGACTTTTTTAAACTGTTCTGCATTGGCAAGGGAGCTGCCACCGAACTTAACAACTTTTTTCATACTAAAACCTCCAGAGACCATTCGCCGGATTCCGACAGAATTGCTACGGGATATACTTTACTATTTTTTTCAAGCTTTGACAATTGGTATTTTCAACGGAATGAAGCAAGTTTGCGCAACAGATTCTTTACGACCCACTGAATCAAGAGTTGCAGCAGAGAAGGTCTCTTCTTTTCCTCCGGCTTCTCCGGCACCCACACGGAAACAGAGCCACCGTTGACAAAAAACTCTCCCCAGCCGTCGGAATTGATGGTAACGATCTCCTGACGGTGGCCGAGTGCGTCTACATACCGCTGACCGGCATGGAGCCGCCCGACTTCCATCCACTTGCTGCCCCCGTCACCATTGGTGCAAAGAAGCGCCAGACCATTTTCCGGCTGATCGCCCTCACGGGTGAAGCCGACAAGGTTGGGGTGGTCGTAGTAATGCCGCTCCCTGCCATAGGCATGGGTGGAGCGCAGGCGCAGCAGCGTTTTCAAGTGATAAACAGGGGCGGTGTTATGATAGCCGTTGTCATAGATTCCCTCATGCTCAATCCCATAGTAATCCCCATAGAAGACACAAGGGATGCCCTTTTCCTGGAGCAAAATGATGGCATAGGCAATCTCTTTGAACCAATCGTTGACAAAGGAGGAAAGCGCCTGACCAGGCTGTGTGTCGTGGTTATCCACAAAGGTGACGGCGTGCCAGGAATCCGCACCGGTGAGCGTATTCTCAAAGAGTCGGCTCATATCAAACTGGCCGTTGCTGTAAGAAATCTCATAGAAGCGCATATGCAGCGGAACATCAAACAGGCTAAAGGCTCCCTCGGTATGGTGGATATAAGATTGCAGACGAGACAGATCATAACTCCAATACTCACCGACAGTGAACAGCTCTTTGCCAGAATAGGCTCGCATTTCTCGAATCCAATCCCGATAGAATTCGGCGGACATATGCTTCACGGCATCCAGGCGGAAACCATCCATTTTTACCGTGTCATAATACCACTTTCCGAAGTGAAGCAGCTCCTGACGGGTTGCCTCATCGTGCAGGTCGATGTCCACGCCCATGAGATAATCATAGTTGCCGTTTTCTTCGTCCACGTTGTCCCCCCAGCTCTTGCCGTCAAAAAGGAAAACGCCGTTTTCGTTGGCTGCCCCATCGTAGTCTACGCCGGTGAAGTTGGATGCGCTCCAAGTAAAATCACTGTAGGTTCCCTTGCGTCCAGGAAAGGTGAATTTTGTCCAGGCCTTGATATGGCGGTGCTCCTCCACCCTTTTCCGGTCATTCGCTGCCACTTTGGAGGCGGAAATCCACTCGGTTTCGTCGGCTCCCATGCGGTGATTCATCACGATATCGCAGAGAACCTCCATTCCGTTTGCGTGGCAGGCTTCCACAGCGTTCAGATAGTCCGCTTTGGTGCCATATTTGGTGGGAATGGAGTCTTTCTGGTCAAATTCTCCCAGGTCGTAGACATCATAGACAGAATAGCCCACGTTTTCGGTTCCGCCCAAGCCTTTAAAGGCGGGGGGCAGCCAGACCATATTGATTCCATCGGCGGCCAGCTGCGGCGCTTGCTCTGCGATTTTAGCCCAATGGGACTTGCTTTCCACTCCGTATTTCGGCAGATACCATTCAAACATCTGCATCATTGTCCTGTTTTTCATGTAAACACCTCCAAAGGGTGGAAAAGAGACAAAAAATCCTGACAACCTCATTTGACAGGCTGTCAGGCACAAAAAAGTGACCCAGCGGGGATTCGAACCCCGGACCGTCACCTTAAAAGGGTGCTGCTCTGCCAGCTGAGCTACTGAGTCATAAAAAGTATCAAGTTGTCCAGAAGTTCCACTTTGGCTGGGATGGCGGGATTCGAACCCACGGATAAAGGAGTCAAAGTCCTTTGCCTTACCGCTTGGCGACATCCCAACATAGAAGAGGAAAAATGGAAAGCCAGCACGGAAGATAGAAAACCAACCGAACTGACCGCAAACTTCCAAAATCAAATGGGGTGGGTAGACGGATTCGAACCGTCGGCCTCCAGAGCCACAATCTGGCGCTCTAACCAACTGAGCTATACCCACCATATCAAATTGAACCGGAAATCCGGCAATGCTGGAATTGTTTGGAACAGAACAAATGGTACGGCTGAAGGGACTCGAACCCCCGGCCCACTGCTTAGAAGGCAGTTGCTCTATCCAGCTGAGCTACAGCCGCATATTATGGAGCGGGTGATGGGAATCGAACCCACGCGACCAGCTTGGAAGGCTGGGATTCTACCATTGAACTACACCCGCGTGTCGTGTTCCTCGCTGCCAGCTCGTTAATAATACCATGCGTTCCTGTATTTGTCAACACTTTTTTTTGCTTTTTTCATTTTTTATTTTTCAAGCAGGAAAGAAGGAAAAAGTCACCATTCTTTCCTGCTTAAGAAAAAATTCACTCTATTTTCAAGAGATTAAATCTCTTTGTCGCAATAGGCACAGCATTCTGTACCGCCCACCATCTTGGTCAGCGGGGGGAGATAGACTTCACTCTGGGTGATGCAGCGGGGATTATGGCACTTGGGACAGGTTCCAATCTCCACCGGAGCGGGGAGCTTGTGCGGCTGATGAGCCAAATCCATCAGCAGCGCCATGCGAACGTACATACCACACCGAGCCTGTTCGAAATAGAGTGCACGGGGATCGTCGTCCACGTCCACAGAAATCTCGTCCACACGGGGCAGCGGATGCAAAATCATCATGTTGGGCTTGGCACGGGACAGCTTCTTTCGAGTCAGGACATAGACACCCTTCACCCGCTCGTAATCCAGGGGATTATCAAAGCGCTCCTGCTGGATGCGGGTCATATACAACACGTCCAGCATGGGGATGGTGGCCTCCAGGTTGGTCACTTCCACAAAGCGCATATTATGAGAGCGCATAAACACACGCATATACTCAGGAATGGCGAGCTCACGGGGGGCGATGAGGTAGAAGCGAATGTCATTGAACTTGGCCAGTGCTTTGATGAGGGAATGAACGGTACGACCGTTTTTCAGGTCGCCGCAGAGTCCCACGCTGATGCCGTCAATGCTGCCTCGATAGCGCATGATGGTGGTCAGGTCGGCCAGGGTCTGAGTAGGGTGCATGTGGCCGCCGTCGCCCGCATTGATGACAGGAACCTCAGAATAGAGGGAGGCGGCTTTTGCTGCGCCTTCCTTGGGGTTTCTCATCACCACGACATCGGCGTAAGCGGAAACCATTTTGATGGTATCTTTCAAAGACTCACCCTTGGCAGCGGACGAGCTTTTGGGGTCCGCAAAGCCAAACACTTTGCCGCCCAGACGGAGCATAGCAGTCTGGAAGGAAAAATTGGTACGGGTGGAAGGCTCATAGAACAGGTTGGCCTGAATTTTGCCCTTATTGGCTTCCATAAAAGCGTCAGGGCAATCCATAATCTGAGCGGTGCGCTGATACAGCTCCTCCCACTCTTCACGGGACAGGTCTCCAAAATCAATCAGATGTCGAAAACTCACGATTGTGCATCCTCCGTTATCTGTATATCGGTGAAAATTGGATTTGTTTCTAACTAAAAATCATTGTATCACATCAAAAACCGTTCTGCAATTCTTTCCTTGCATGATTTCTTTCTTTTTTGTACATGCTACAGAACGGTGATGGAAATTGGCAATGATTTGGTATGTTTTGCTCTACAGCGTTTTGGGCTATGGGTTAGAAATGGGTTATGCCCTTTGGAAACACGGCTCGGCAAAAGGCCGCCGCACCATGCTGCTGCTTCCCATGTGCCCGGTCTATGGACTGGGGGCGGCGGGGATTCTGGCGCTTTCCGCTTTGGTGCCGCAAAATGGCTGGCTGATGATGCTTTGCGGCGCTCTGGCCGCTACTGCGTCCGAATACGGGATGAGTGTATTTTATGAGAAAATTTGCGGAGTGTCCTTTTGGGATTATCGAGACTACTCGTTTCACCTGCAAGGGCGGGTGTGTCTGCGTTTTTCCATCTACTGGGGCTTGCTCACGTTGCCGCTGGTCTATGTGGTGCATCCATATGTAGAAAAACTTGTGGAGCGCCTCTCGCCTGTCATGCTGATTCCGGTGCTGACGCTTTTTGTTCTGGATTTCCTCTTGACTACCTTCCTTTTGCGGAAATCCAGAACCAAAGCGGTGTTGGATTGGCGGCAGTTCAACCATTTGGGCGGGACAGAATGGCTTGATTGACGGTGTTTATCACTCGTTTTTTATCGCCGCTCCACAGAGGCGCAAGGAGCAGGCGTTTGGGGCCATCGCCCGTCAAGCGGTGGACGACCATCTCTTCCGGCAGGAGGGAAACGCAGTCCACCACCAAAGACGTGTACTCCTCCAAGGTCATAACAGAAAACCGACCCGCCCGGTAATCGTCCGCCAGGTCGGTTCCCTCCAGAACATGCAGCAGTTGGAGCTTGATTCCGCCGCTTTTTACGCTGACGACATGACGGACGGTATCCAGCATTTGTGCGCTATCCTCTCCAGGAAGGCCCAAAATCACATGGGTGATGGTGTGGAGCCCCATAGCGTTGAGCCGCTCCACCGCTTGGTCATAGACCTCTAACGGATAGCCCCGCCGAATGTATGCGGCGGTTTGAGGATGGATGGTTTGCAATCCCAGCTCCACCCAAACAGGCTTGATGTGGTTCAGCTCATCCAGCAGACTCAAAACCGCATCCCCAAGGCAGTCAGGGCGGGTGGCAATGCTGAGAACGGCGATATCCTCCCGCCGGATGACAGGCAGAAACAGCTCTTTTAAGTAGGTCACGGGGGCGTAAGTGTTGGTATACGCCTGGAAATAGGCGATATACCGCTTTCCCTTGAATTTCCTGCTGACTCTGTTCTTTGCTTCTTCTATCTGCTGCTCCATGGAAAGGGCTGCTGAGGGCGCAAAGTCCCCAGAACCGCCAGCGCTGCAAAAAATACAACCCCGGCTGCCCAACGTGCCGTCCCGGTTGGGACAGGTCATGCCGCCATTGAGACTGAGCTTGTAGAGCTTTTCTCCAAACCGCTCCTTGCAATAATCATTCAGCGTTTTCATACCGGAAAAATGCGGGTACGTCCCATAGGAATCAAGCAATCCTCCTGCACAATGAGGCCGCCGTCGTTATAGAGGGCAATCACAGGCTTTTGTTTCTCCTGTCTCACCCGTTGAATGGAGCAATGCTGCAAATCCGTCTCCATATAGTGAACCTCAATGTAAAAATCCTTGAGCAAATTCATGCCGTTCATGTAACAAAATTCTGGGTATCCGTCCTCCGGGAAGGGGGTAATGTGATACTGTTTCAACTGAATCATAGCGCCGGCGCTGCATCCCATGATGATGCCGGGAAAGCGTTCAATCTGCTCTACCAATTCCAAAACCCGCAGACGATACATCATATGTTCCGGCCAGCCACCGGTAAAAAAGAGCACCTGACTGGAAGCAATTTTCCTTTGTGCCGTGATGGGGTTATCGTGAAACCAGTCAACGAGCCGGACATTCTCCTCCGGGATTCCATAAAACCGGAAAGCGGGCAGCAGGTCTTGGCGGTGGCTCTCTGTTTTGGCCACTTCCTCGGTGTCACCGGCATTGAACGACAGCGCAACCACCGTCACCTTCATCCACGGTTCCAACAGGCGGCTCATCCAAGGCTGTGCCCACGGCTCGTGGAAGGCGTAGGTGTTCAACAATACGTTTGCTTTGGGCATAGGGATTCTCCTCCCAATCGTAGTAAGAAAATGATACCACATGGAAGGGAAAATGAGAAGGGTCAAAAGAATCCCGTTTGCGTCTTCTACTTGTCTTTTGTTCCGCATACCCTCTCAGGAAAGGAGGTGCGGACATGGAAGAAAAACAGTCTCTGGCTCAGGCAACAGCTCTTTTGACGGCGGTTGGATTTCTCTCACAGGGCATGAGCTTTTTCTATCGAGTGGCGCTGTCTCGGCTGGTGGGGGCAGAAACCCTGGGGCTTTACCATCTGATTATGCCGGTGTATGCCATCATTCAATCGGTCATCATGTCCGGCTTGGCGGTGGCTCTCTCCTCCCAGTCCGCCGGGTACGCTTCCACCGGCAATCAAAAGGCCGCCTCTCAGCTTCTGGAGACCGCTCTTCACGGATTGATTCTGCTTTGGCTCCCTGCGGCAGTCACCGTCTGTCTGTTTTCTAAATTTCTATCCGCTCAGGTGCTCGGAGATATCCGCACTCGTCCGGGATTGGTGCTTTTGCTCCCGGTTCTGTTGCTGACCGGTGTGGAAAACCTGCACAAACATCATTTTTATGGCATTGGGGAGACACGCCTTCCCGCTCGTGTGGAACTGGCGGAACAATTCATCCGCACAGCGGCCATTCTGGGACTGCTGTTTCTCTTTTTGCCCATGCCGCAGAGCTGGGCGGTTGCCATGATTGTGCTGGGAATGCTGGTCAGTGAGGTTTTTTCCTCTCTGACGCTGGTTCTTTTCCGCAGAAAACGGGAGGGAAGCCGCACTGCTCAACCGGGAACAGGAGAAAGCCCCTCTGTCATCCGAAACAAGCTGTTTTCCGTGGCAATTCCGGTCAGTGGGGCGGCACTGCTCAACAACCTGATTGTTTCAGCGAACTCCATTCTCATTCCACAAAAATTGGTGCGCTTTGGTCTGTCGGAAACGGAGGCAATGGAACAATTTGGCGTGGTGTTTGGCATGACCCTGCCCCTGCTGATGTTGCCCTTTGCGTTCGTCAGTGCCCTATGTCTGGCGCTGCTGCCTCGTTTGACCAGCTGCTGCGCTCTGGGACAATCCACAAAGCGAAATGCTCAGGCGGAAGGCTCCATCCGAGCCATTTCCCTTTTGCTGCTTCCCATGCTGGCGCTTTTGGTGCCTTTGGGCGGGGATGTCGGGGCTTTTATTTTCCGAGATGCCCGTGTAGGACGGTATCTGCTGCCGCTGGCGGTATCCGTCGCCTGTTCCGCTTATGAAAGCGTCCTCTCCACCATCCTCAATGGCATTGGAAAACAGTCCGCTTCCGCCGCTGTTAATGTGTTCTGCGGCGGCATTCAGCTGTTGTTCACCTGTTTTGGGGTGGAACGCTGGGGCTTTCCCGCCTGCTTGGTCGGGATGGTGCTCAGTTCCTTTCTAGGTGTCGCTTTGCGGCTGCTCATCGCCTGGAAGGTCATCGCACTGCGTTTGAATGGCTTTTCCTGTTTTTTCGCTCCGTCTCTCTCGGCGGTTTTGGCGGGCGTTTGGGTCAATCTGGTCTATCAGGTGATGGAGCGGCAAGCCCTCCCCCATCTGCTGACGCTGGGCGCTTGCGGCGGATTGGGCGTGCTGTTGTATCTAGCCGCTCTTTTCGCTCAAAGTGCACTCATCCATCCACTCAGCTTTTGCAGCAGCTCTTCCCACAGCTCTACGCACCGAAAACGAATGACATAGCGTTCAGAGGGCTGGGTCATCAAGGAAACATCGTCTTGACTCAAGCCAGAGGCCATGGCTGTTTCGCTCACCTCCTCCGCTCCCGCCAAGCACAGAGCAGGAAAGACCACACACCACCAATTGTGCCCCGCCGCTGCTCCGATTTCTACCCGAAGCGCCCGATAGGTTCCGGCGGGCAAAGAAAATCCATCGTAATCGGTTTTGGGAAAAGCAGCGTATTCCATCCGCACCCGAACGGGATAGCGGTAGCCCTCCTCCGCAACCACTTGCGCCCCCGTCTCGGCCAAGGTCGGCATGAGCCGGAGCAACGCTTCCACCGCCTGCGTGCTGGTGTCGGTTGGATTTAATACGCTTCCGCATTGCTCCAGCACAGCGTCCCGAACCATCAGCTTGAGGCTTTGATCCGCTTCGCTGTCAGAGTTGGCCACCACATGGAGCCTGACCATTTTGGAGGCGAGGCTGGTTTGCTGCCATCCCGCCCAAGCAGCAAGCAGAATAACAAAGCAGAGCATAACGATTCCAATCGAGATGTAACTTTTTCGTATTGACACAAAAAACACCGTCCTTTACTGAGTCTTACCAGTAGTATGGACGGTGTTTGGGTCTTTTATTCGATTGGTTCGCTCAAACAGGCCGGACAAGGAACACATCCTTGAACTGCTCCTTCAGCTCCGCCATAGCAATTTCTGCGGTTTCCTTCTGCTGGAAGATGCCGAAGGTTGTCGGGCCGGTGCCGGAGAGACAAGCTCCCAGAGCGCCATTTTGGATGAGGATATTTCGAATCTCTTGAATGACGGCAGCACGGGAGGTGGGAAGCGCATCCTCAAAGACATTGTACATCATACGGGACACATCGGCTAAATTTCCTTCCTCCAGAGCGGCTATCACGCCCGCTGTATTGGGACGGCAGCGCACCTTGACGGAATCCAGCTTGTGGAACAACTCTGGCGTGGAGATGGCAAAGCCGGGCTTGCACATGACAATCCAGCAATCGGGCAGGGCGGGCAGACGGTTCAGAATCTCACCACGGCCTTCGGCCAGCATGGTTCCGCCCAACACGCAATAGGGAACATCAGATCCGACCTCTTCGCCGATTTTGGCCAGCTGTTCCAAGGTCAGATTGGTCTCACACAGCTTGTTCAGGCCACGGAGAACCGCCGCTCCGTCGCTGCTTCCGCCAGCCGTGCCCGCACAGACGGGGATATGTTTTTCCAGCTTGATGCTCAGGCCGTTCAAATCCACGCCGGTATGTCTGGAAAAAGCGTTAGCGGCGCTGACGGCGATGTTTTTCCCGTCGGTGGGCAAAAAGCCCCAGTCTGTGGCCAGGCGGATACCCTTCCCTTCTCCCAGCGTGAGCGTCAGGTTATCACCGAGGGAGACCGACTGCATCACCATTTTCAGCTCATGATAGCCGTCGGCACGCTTGCCCAGTACATCTAGCGTCAGGTTCAGTTTTGCGTAGGCAGGTTCCGTGATCTGTCTCATTTAATCTTCCTCGCTTCCAAATAGAACCGTTTGTCGTTCGCCTCACCCATAGAAAAGGTTTTCCGAGGCAGAGCACCATCATGAACCACACCGCTGAACAGTTTTTCCTTGGGCATGGGATCCAGCAGGAAACCGATGTTTCCGGGCTGAGTGCCCAGCTCACGGGTGATATCTTCGCCGTGAACATAGTCAACGTAACCGTTCATGCCCTCGTCAAGTGCAAGGTAATAGTCAATGAAGCCTTGCAGGGAGGCAACGGGCAGCTGAGAGGCAGGATTGGGAATGGTGATGACCCCCTCACCCTTCTCCCAAACAAACCGGAAGGTGTGGCCTTCTCCTTCGCCATAATGCGTTCCCGGGTAGTAATCCAACAGGGTACGCAGCAGCTTCTCCGGTTCGATGTCAAAGCACACCCGGTGAATGGCCTCGAACTGGAGCGAATCGTCATGGAGGTTCATCAGCTCCACCATGGCATAGCGGGAGGGATCTGTTTCGGGGTCGAAGTCTTCGACCGTCTCTTTCCGCTCCTGATAGACCGCCTTTGCGGTGGCCAGGGAGTGGTTGCCGTCGCCCACGGCATACAGCATCAGTGCATCATGAAGGTCAGCGTCATAAAGCGCCTCAAAACGTGCTCGGTCGGTCATGGCCCAGAGCATTTCTCGGACTTCATCCTTCTGTTCCTCGGTCAGCAGCCAGCCCGTGATATGACCGCCCTTTTCCATCAGGTCAAAATCATAGAGCTGTTTCATCTGGTCGGTCTCGCTGGTCAGATGCTCCACCAGCTGGCGCTGTGGGTCGTCAATCAGCATCATGACGTGACTGAGCTCCAGAGCGGCCTCTCGACGAACCATCATTCTGGGAGGGATGCGGGAGAGCACGGTTCCTTCCGTGGCACGAATGAGCGTTTCAGCGCTGCCGTTGTAGTCATACTCCTCCAGATCCACCGCACCCACCAATCCACGGCGCAAAGAGCCATTGTTCAGCCAGCGTTCGGTATAGATGAGCGCATCCGGGTAGCATGTAAACACGTCGTTGGAGAGGTAATCCTCCATGTTCTTATGGATTGTCTCGCCCCGGCGGAAGGACTTACCATCCCGCAGAAACGCCTCGGCTAGAATCATCTTCCGTGCGGAGGGTACTTCCCCGATATAAGCGTCCACCCGTTCCCAGTACTCCGGCTGAGAGGTATACTGGTCGCAGGCCACCACGCTCCATTTATTCATATCACAGTCCTTGGGCAGGAGCAGATCAGTCGGCTCAAATCCAGGCCATTTCTTCTTGTCAGGCATAAAAGCACCCCTTTTTTGGTTGAGAGTGAAGCGGAAATCTTGTTGTGTGAAAGTGGCGTTTGAGGAGAACGGAGCAGAGGGCAAGTCAGACAGCCTCGCTCGTCTGGTTCCATCTGCCCTGTTTTCTTTTCCGCAGCGTTCACTCTTCGGTTTTGAGGCTTTCAATAAAGCGCTTCATACGTTTGAGAGCCTCGGCCAAATCACGCATGGAGGCAGCATAGCAGCAGCGGACAAAGCCTTCACCGCCCGGGCCGAAAGCACTGCCGGGAATGACGGCCACCTGTTCGGCCTTCAGAAACTCGGTACAAAATTCCTCTGAGGTCATTCCGGTGGATTTGATGCAGGGGAACATATAGAAAGCGCCCTTGGGCTCGAAGCATTCCAGCCCCATCTCACGGAAGCCCTGCAAGAGGAAGCGGCGGCGGCCATCGTATTCTTCCTGCATCTTGCGGATGTCGTCGTCCCCATTTTTCATGGCCTCAATAGCGGCATACTGACTGACGGTGGGGGCGGACATGATGCCGTACTGGTGGAGCTTGACAATCTCCGAAATCAGAGCCTCCGGGCCGCAGAGGTAGCCCATACGCCAGCCGGTCATAGAGTAGGCCTTGGAGAAGCCGTTGACCAGCAGGGTGCGCTCATACATACCGGGGATGGAAGCGATGGAAACATGACCCTCGCCGCCATAGGTCAGCTCACAATAAATTTCGTCCGAGATGACCAGAATATTGGTATCACGGAGAACCTCGGCAATGGCCTCCAGGTCTTTTTTCTCCATGATGCCGCCAGTGGGGTTGCAGGGATAAGGCAGAACCAGCGCTTTGGTTTTAGGGGTAATGGCGGCTCGCAGCTCCTCGGGTGTCAGACGGAATTCGTTCTCCACCTTGGTTTCCACATAGACGGGCTTACCCATGCTCATGGAGGCCAGGGGGCCATAGCAGACAAAGGAGGGCGTGGGGACAATCACCTCATCATCCGGCTCCAGAATGCAGCGCATAGCCAGGTCAAGTCCCTCACTGCCGCCAACGGTGACAATAATCTGCTTGAGGGGGTCATAGGACAGCTCAAAGCGACGGCTCAGATATTTGCTAATCTGACGGCGCAGCTCGCCCAAGCCCTTGTTGGGGGTATATTTGGTATAACCTTTTTCCAGGGAATAAATACCAGCGTTGCGGATATGCCAGGGGGTAACAAAATCAGGCTCACCAATGCCCAGGGAGAGGGCATCCGGCATTTCCTCCAGCAGGTCAAAAAACTTCCGAATACCGGAAGGGGGAACCGCTTTGATTCGGCGATTCAACAAGCTGTCATAATCCATCATACGAAGATAAACTCCTCTTTCTGCTTTTCGGGTTTCTGGAAGATCAGATGATTCTCCTTATACTTCTTCAAAATGAAGTGCGTTGCGGTGGCCTTCACTTCGTCGATGGCGGACAGCTTCTGGGAGACGAAAAGAGCGACCTCACGGAGGCTCTTGCCAGAAATAATCACGGTCATATCGAAATCGCCGCTCATCAGGTAGCAGGATTCCACTTCTTCATACTGATAAATACGCTCGGCCACTCGGTCGAAGCCGTCGCCCTGCTGAGGCTCAACCTTGACCTCAATCAAAGCGGTGACACCTTCCCGCTTGACACGATCCCAGTCCACAACGGCCTTATAGCCCAAAATCACGTTTTGCTCTTCATATGCTTTAATGCTTTCCTGCACCATCGCCTCAGAAGTGCCGATCATGGCGGCCAGCTGCTTTGTGGTCAGGGAGCAATCGCTCTCTAAAAGCTGCAACAATTTTTCCATAAGAGTTCCTCCTTTGGCAATTCCACACATATGGCGTGTTCTGTGGCACTGCCTTGCGGTCAGCCAGAGAATCCTAGCCGACGACGATATACGGCTTTATTATACCTTTCTTTTCTGTAAAACTCAATAGGCTATTTCAAAAAACTATTATCTTGTCCAAAAAACGATGGATATTTGCATCTTCCCCCTTCACTTTATCCGTTTTTTTCTCCGTTTTGGCATTTTTCCTGCATAGAAGAAAGAAGTTTTTTGTTTTCTCTTGAATTTCCCCTTCTGCTATGTTATACTCATATAAATTTACAACCTTTTTCACAATACAGCGGAGGTTTGTTATGCAAATTCACGAATCAGCAGAGAATTACCTGGAAACCATCCTGATGATCCAGCAGGAAAAGGGTTCTTGCCGCTCCATTGATGTCGCCCGTCGTCTGGAGTTCTCCAAGCCCAGCGTCAGCCGGGCCATGTCTCTGCTCAAGGCAAACGGCTATATTGTCATGGATCCCGACGGCCAGCTTCACCTTACCCCCAGCGGCTTGGACATTGCCCAGCGTATCTTTGAGCGCCATTATTTCATCACGCATTGGCTGATGATGCTGGGCGTGGATCGTGAAACAGCCACCAATGATGCCTGTAAGATTGAACACGACATCAGCGAAATCACCTTCCAGAAATTGAAGGAGCATCTGAGCGAGGAACACCCTGATTCTATTCCCGGCGACATGCCTTCATGAATGTGACAGACGATTTTTTGAGAACCGCAGGGATGCTTCCTTTGTGGTTCTCTTTTTTCCCTTTGCCCGGGGCAGCCTGGCGGAAATCCTGCAATTTCTCAAAACATCCCCACTTTCCACAGTGATTTTCCAACAAGAGGCAATGTTTTTCCGTTTGCATAAGACAGGTGTCTGTCAGAGGACTTATTTTCGTCACATTTTATTGCAAAAAGGGATATGCAAAAGGCCAAATTTGGTGTAAGATAATGAGTGGCAAATACCAGCCGCGTCTATCGAGGAGGAACTATAAAATGCCAAAGAGAACTGATATTAATAAAGTGCTTATCATCGGCTCCGGCCCCATCATCATCGGTCAGGCTTGTGAGTTTGACTATTCCGGTACCCAGGCCTGCAAGGCTCTGCGCAATCTTGGCTACCAGATCGTACTCGTCAATTCCAACCCCGCAACCATCATGACCGATCCCGAGATCGCCGATGTTACCTACATCGAGCCCCTGAACGTTGATCGCCTGGAGCAGATCATCGCCAAGGAGCGCCCCGACGCCCTGCTGCCCAATCTGGGCGGTCAGTCCGGTCTGAACCTCTGCTCTGAGCTGAACAAGGCCGGCATTCTGGATAAGTATAACGTCAAGGTCATCGGCGTTCAGGTCGATGCCATCGAGCGTGGCGAAGACCGCATCGAGTTCAAAAACACCATGGATAAGCTGGGCATCGAAATGGCTCGCAGCCGTGTCTCCTACAGCGTCGAAGAGGCTCTGGAGATTGCCGATGAGCTGGGCTATCCTGTTGTTCTGCGTCCCGCTTACACCATGGGCGGCGCTGGCGGCGGCTTGGTTTATAACCGTGAAGAGCTAAAAACCGTTTGCGCCCGTGGCCTCCAGGCTTCTCTGGTGGGTCAGGTTCTGGTGGAAGAGTCCGTTCTGGGCTGGGAAGAGCTGGAGCTGGAGGTTGTCCGTGACTGCGAAGGCAACATGATTACCGTCTGCTTCATCGAGAACATCGACCCCATGGGCGTTCACACTGGTGACTCCTTCTGCGCCGCTCCCATGCTGACCATCTCTCAGGACGTGCAGCGCCGTCTCCAGGAGCAGGCTTACAAAATCGTTGATTCCGTCCAGGTCATCGGCGGTACTAACGTCCAGTTCGCTCACGACCCCGTTTCTGACCGCATCTGCGTCATCGAAATCAACCCCCGCACCTCTCGTTCCTCCGCTCTGGCTTCCAAGGCCACCGGCTTCCCCATCGCTCTGGTCTCCGCTATGCTGGCCACCGGCCTGACCCTGAAGGACATCCCCTGCGGCAAGTATGGCACTCTGGACAAGTACGTTCCCGACGGTGACTATGTGGTTATCAAGTTCGCTCGCTGGGCGTTCGAGAAGTTCAAGGGCGTGGAAGATAAGCTGGGCACCCAGATGCGTGCTGTCGGCGAGGTCATGAGCATCGGCAAGACCTATAAGGAAGCCTTCCAGAAGGCCATCCGTTCTCTGGAAACCGGCCGCTATGGTCTGGGTCATGCCAAGAATTTTGATACCCTCTCTAAGGAAGAGCTGCTGTCCAAGCTGGTCACTGCTTCCTCTGAGCGTCACTTCGTCATGTACGAGGCACTGCGCAAGGGCGCTACCGTTGAGGAAATCTTCAACCTGACCCATGTGAAGCGTTACTTCATCGAGCAGATGAAGGAGCTGGTCAAGGAGGAAGAAGCTCTGATGCAGCACAAGGGTGAGCTGCCCGCTGACAACGCTCTGATTTCCGCCAAGAAGAACGGCTTCTCTGATAAGTATCTGAGCCAGATTCTGGGCATCTCTGAGGATTCCATCCGTGAGCGCCGCATTGAGCTGGGCGTGGAAGAGGCTTGGGAAGGCGTTCACGTTTCCGGCACGCAGAACAGCGCTTACTACTACTCCACCTACAACGCAACCGACAAGAACCCCACCTCTGAGAACAAGAAGATTATGATTCTCGGCGGCGGCCCCAACCGCATCGGCCAGGGCATTGAGTTCGACTATTGCTGCGTCCACGCTTCCCTGGCTCTGAAGAAGCTGGGCTTTGAGACCATCATTGTCAACTGCAACCCTGAGACCGTTTCCACCGACTATGACACCTCCGACAAGCTGTACTTTGAGCCTCTGACTCTGGAAGATGTTCTGAGCATCTACAACAAGGAGAAGCCTCTGGGTGTCATCGCTCAGTTTGGCGGTCAGACTCCTCTGAATCTGGCTTCCCAGCTGGAGAAGAACGGTGTCAAGATTCTGGGTACCTCCCCCGCCGTCATTGATATGGCTGAAGATCGTGACCTGTTCCGTGCTATGATGGACAAGCTGGAGATTCCCATGCCCGAGTCCGGCATGGCCACCACCGTGGAGGAAGCTCTGGAAATCGCCCACAAGATTGGCTATCCCACCATGGTTCGTCCTTCTTACGTCCTGGGTGGCCGTGGCATGGAGGTCGTCTATGACGACGCAAGCATGGTCGATTATATGAACGCTGCTGTTGGCGTGACTCCCGACCGTCCCATCCTGATTGACCGCTTCCTGAACCACGCTCTGGAGTGCGAGGCCGACGCTATCTGCGATGGCACTCATGCTTTTGTCCCCGCTGTCATGGAGCACATCGAGCTTGCCGGTGTTCACTCCGGTGACTCCGCCTGCATCGTTCCCTCCGCTCACATCTCCCCCAAGCATCTGGAAACCATCAAGGATTACACCAGAAAGATTGCTGAGGAAATGGGTGTCTGCGGCCTGATGAATATGCAGTACGCCATTGAGAACGATACCGTTTATGTTCTGGAGGCCAATCCCCGTGCCTCCCGTACCGTGCCTCTGGTCTCCAAGGTCTGCAACATCCGCATGGTTCCTCTGGCAACCGAGATTGTGACCCGTGAAATCACTGGCCGTCCCTCTCCCGTTCCCGCTCTGAAGGAGCAGAAGATTCCCTTCTACGGTGTCAAGGAAGCCGCTTTCCCCTTCAACATGTTCCCCGAGGTTGACCCCATCCTCGGCCCCGAGATGCGTTCCACCGGCGAGGTTCTGGGTCTGTCCACCTCCACCGGCGAGGCATTCTTCAAGGCTCAGGAGGCAGTTCAGTCCAAGCTGCCCACCGCTGGCACTGTTTTGATTTCCGTCAACCAGAAGGATAAGCTCTATGTTCTGGAAGTGGTTCAGATCTTCCTCGACTGCGGCTTCAAGATTCTGGCCACCGGCAACACCTACAACCTGATTACCGCCGCCGGCCTGCCCGTCGAGCGCATCAACAAGCTGTATGAGGGTCGTCCCAACATCCTGGACGCTATCACCAACGGCAAGATTGATGTGATTATCAACACCCCCGCTGGCAAGGCAAGCTCCAACGATGACTCTTATCTGCGTAAGGCAGCCATCAAGGGTAAGATTCCTTATATGACCACCATTGCCGCCGCAAAGGCAGCCGCTGAGGGCATCCGCTTCGTCCTGAAGAACGGCTCCTCCAACGTCCACTCCTTGCAGAGCCTGCACGGTGAGATTAAGGACGCCTGATAAGCGTTTTCGCTGATTGACTCAATCAAAAACCGGAAGACTTTCTCCCAAAAAGAGAGAGCCTTCCGGTTCTTTTGTTTGAAAGGATTTGTCAACGATTTTGGGCGTGTTCTCGTGCAGTACAAAGCTCCAACACGCTGCCAGCGATGCAGCGGGATTTATCCGAGATGGTGAAACAGTTTTTCAGCTCCTCCTGACGGGGGTCGATGTCGGCGATTTTGAAGCCGTGGGTCACGGGATAACCGTCCCGCAGCAGTCCACGCAGAATTCCGGTAATGGTTGCGGTCACGGGAATGACTTCTCCCGTTTCCGTCTCAATGGCCGCAATGGTGGAGCCCGCTTGCACGATATCGCCAATGGCACTCCGATTGCGGAAGATTCCGGGAGCCTGAGCGTGGATGACCCGCTCGGCGGTGTAGCCGCCAATGTTGCCGGGGATTCCGGTATTGGGAACTGCGGTTCCTTTGCGGATTATGCGTCCCAGATCGTGTCCCCGCTTGGTTTCCACCACAGCATCCACGTCTTCCCCTGCCGTGAAGCCGGGGCCAAGTCCGACGGTCAAAGGAGCCATCTCCCGATGGGTTCCAAGATTTCGCTTGGCCAGAATCGCATCCACCACGATGTCAGGATGCAGCGCCTCAATGCTCTCTCCTGCCGGATCCACCAGCACCGGAACATTGCCCTCCGTGATGATATCAAATGCCTCTTTCCAGTGGGCAATTTTGACAGCGGTCATTCCTTCCACGGTGGCCTCACCGTCATAGACCGCTTCGCACACCGAGACTTGACGGCGAATGGCCGCTGGCGCTTCCGCTTCCAAGACCAGAACCGGAAATCCAGCCGACCAAAGGCGATGAATGGTTCCCGTGGCCAGGTCTCCCCCGCCACGGACAATGATAAGATTGTTTCTCATTTGATTTTCTCCATAAAGATAAGCTGTGTGCCACCACAGAGCATAGGGCTGCCGGATTCTCCGCCAGTGACCATTTCCGAACGATGGAGCAGGGTGGTTTGTTCTGAACGGAAAAGCTGCTGCGCCTGGCGGATGACATCCGCTTCCATCCAGCCGCCGCCCACGCTTCCCACATGGCTTCCGTCTGGAAACACCACCATTTTGGTTCCGATGCCCCGAGGGGTGGAGCCTTTACGATCTACAATTTGGGTGAGGACACAATTCCCACGTTTGAGGGCTTCCAGCAGGGCGGGCGGATACCCCTCTGTGCGACGGTGACTGTTTTTCACCTGAATCAACTGAGCCAGAATGGAAACGGCGATTTCTTCCGGTGTCTCGGCAGAAATGGACAGTCCAATGGGCGCTTGGAGAGCTTCCAACTGCGCCGGGGCAACCCCCTGCTGCGCCAACTGTTCCTTTAACAAAGCCACTCGCTTTCGACTGCCCATCATGCCCACATAAGCCTTTTCTTTTTCAAAGATGAGGCGCAGGCATTGTGTGTCATAACGGTGCTCCCGTGTAACCACCACGAAATAAGTGGAAGGACTTGCAGGAATTTTTGCAAGCGCTTCTTCCAAGGGGCAGCAAATCACCTCTTGCGCTCCCAGCTTTTGCGCAGCAAGGGCGTATTCGGGGCGATCTTCCAGCGCTGTGACAAAAAATCCTGTTCTGCTGCTGATGGCAATGAGGGCTTGTCCCACCGTTCCGGCTCCGCAGACCACCAGACGAGGCGTTTCTCCAAACACTTCCACAAAAACAGGGGTTCCCTCCAGCGTCAACAGGCTGCTGTCTGTAACGAAACGCAGGGTTTCCGCATGAGGAGCAAGAAAACTCCCTTCTTCTCCGCCCAAAAGCAGACTTTTGTTGCAGAAAAAGAGTTTTTCTCCGGCGTGTTTGCCCTCCACCACAGTAGCAAGCAGACATTGCCCGCAGCCAAGGGCTTCTTTGATTGTTGCGAATGGTTCAGACATGATGTTCTCCGTTTCCATAGGCTGTCTCCTCTGAGGAGCGAGGATAGAATGAAGTAAGAATGGCTGGTATGTGTTTCTCTGCCAGCTTTTTTTGAATCAATTGGGCACGGGCTATGAGCGTTTCGTTGTCACATTGATTGAGAATGGCGATATACTCCCGTTCTCCCACGGATTTTCTGCTTCCCCGTGCATCACTGAGAATATGAGCTGCGATGGTTTCATCCAAAAGCTCTTTGGGTTTTGCATTCAGCCAAGTTCCTTCTTGTCCAAAGCGGAAGCAGACTTTCTCCAAGGGCTTGCCCAAGGCAGTCATCCCCATGACACCCAGAACCACATCACAGGATTGCGGAATGACGGGTTCATGCGCCGCCGGGACTTTGCAGGGGTGGCATTTGGAACCATCCGCCTCCAAAAACACCAGGTCGGCCCGCTCGGCAAGAGGGGCGTACAGCTCCAACGGAGCCGAGGTCAGTTTTCCCCCGGAAGCAGGCGTGCCGATGACAGCAAAGCGCCCCGATTTCCAGAGGGTATTGGCCTCTTCTAAGTTCTCCGCAACATTGCGCTCTGGTTTTCGAATGTGGGTGGTGGTGCCGACCAAAACATTTTTTCCTTGTTTTGCGCACCGCTCCGCCAGCCATAGCATGAGGGTGGTTTTGCCACCGCCGCCCACCAAAGCAACCGTTGTCTTTTTGAAACAACAACGGTCGATGAAAAAATTCGGCCTCATATCCTACCTCCAGCGGAAGAATCGACACGATAGACGGATGTATTTGGGAATAGCATACCACAAAACACCAGCCTTGGCAACCGATATACTTTTTTGAAAACAGAAACTCAAATGAGTAAATTCCACTGTGGAATTTACTCTTCGTTCGTTTATACTTCTTTTTCAAAAGTCAAAATAAAAAAAGTGTTGAAATTCCACACAATATGGTCTATAATGTAATAAATGGCGGTAGGGCTTGGATAAAAGGGCTTCGCTGCACACTAGATATAGAATGGAGCTTTGCCAATGACACCTGTCTCTCCCGATAAGCCCTTGGATCGCCGCCAAAAAAAGACGCGCAACGCCATTCAGAATGCCCTTCTGGTTCTGATGAGGGATAAGCCCATTGAGAAAATCACCGTCAGTGAATTAGCTGCTGCGGCTGACGTGAACCGCAAGACCTTCTACAATCATTATCGCAGCCTGATTGATGTGCGAAAGGAACTGGAACAGCAGCACATTGACCGCATCATGTCCTTTATTCGGGAGGCTCCTTCCGCTCAACTCCGGGCGGAACCCACGTTCTTCATTCAGCGGCTGGTGCAGGATATGGCAGAGCATCCAGAGCGCACCAGGCTCATCTTCGACTCTGGAGAGCAATTCTACCTGGCGGAGCAATTTAAAAAAGTGGCGCTTCCCGCCCTCAGCGAGGTGGCGGTAGGCCACAGCAAACACCCGGAGTACCTGCCCTATGTTATTGATTTTATGGTCAACGGTTTGGTTTGTCTGCTGGAAAACTGGGTGCGAGCCACCGCTCCTGCGTCTGCCGAAGACTTCGCTCTGCTGGCGGTGAAGCTGATTCGGGCTTCCTGCACCATTATGGAATTTGAGAACGCTCACGCTTTTATGGAAAATTGAGGCAATACCGCATAATAGGGATGTGCGGATTGCGCAGTAATTTT